>NZ_JBRKIT010000010.1:0-18528 GCF_052983395.1 Sinomicrobium halophytocola | reverse complement strand
TTCATACTCGCTTTTGGCGTAGATGCATCGGAATAGAAACTCCCCTCCACGGGGTAATGATCCGAAAAATCGACGAAATAATCTTTTTTGACATCAATAGACAGATGGCTATGATTCATTAGCGTGGTACTCACAGGATCAAAAACAACATTCTGCCATGAGGGCGGTACAAGGTGATCATTAGATACAAAGATGTAATCTATACGTTCTCTCTCATTTTCAGGGTAAGGATACAAATAGGACCTCAGGCTATTGGTCTTGCTGTCCAAGGTGTATGGCAAACCTTTGTAAGAGGGCGGCGAAACATTTAATATCTGCAGCATCATATTATATTCCTCCGTATCCTCCTCTAAAATGTTGAAGTCCCCTCCTATAATAACCATTTCATCTACAGGTATATTCCGGGAATCGATATAGGATTTTATCTCTTTTAGCTGGTTTCTCCGATGTGTTTTTTCCCCGCCCATACAGAGAGGATCCGTATTTTGCATATGCGTAACGATAAAATGCATACGTTGGCCGTCTTTAAGTATACGGGCATACACAAAGCCCTTATTGGAAAAGGCATCAGGACCACAGTACCCGGGAGAGAAAACATACTGCTCCATATGTTCTACAGGGTGCTTACTCGCAATCATCACACCGCCGTTTTCAATATTAAACCATTTATCATCTGTCAAATTGTACGTGGCGTCCCATTCATTATTTGAAGTGCCTAAAACAGGGGTCTGGTAGGGATGGGTTCCGGAGAGGTTTTCGCATAACACTTTGGTCGCAGGCTTGTCAAAGCATTCCTGTAATAACAGAACATCGTAGTTTTTAATAAAACCGGCCTTGCCTAACCGGGATGCCCTTTCTTCCTGTGACCAACTTTGGCTGCTGGCCAGTGCAATCGCTTCAGTAAGCAGATACACGTTATAGGACAACACCCTTACAGGCGCTTCTCCTCCTCCTTCTTCTATAAGAGGTGCTGTTTCTTCACTTCCCGCCCCCTGCCATATTTGATCCGGGCTACAGGAAGTGGTAAACAAAAGTAACAATAACAATGCGTAAAATCCGTAATTTAATTTCCTCATTTGCTTTATTTTTAGTGATGAAAAATTTTTCGGAAAAGTAATATTTTACGGATATCGTTGTGTTAAGGAGTGGTTATTATTCTAACCTGTAAACTTATGTAAATGAGACACTTAAAATCCTTTGCATAATCGGGACCAAGGAGTGTCTTTTTGTTTTTACTGAAAATCAGTTAGTTATATTTTCTTTCGGGGATAAAACAGGAATCAATTTCAGCGGTATAGAACAGGAATAACCACCATTAATTTCCGCAATTTAACCCGTATACAAAGGCAAATTGCAGCTTAAGGCATATGCTGAAAATAACAGAAGTATAAACATTTATTATCCTTGCGATAATACCCCTTGTCAGATTTTGAAATGCTTCTTACGGAACATTCCGGAGTAATGAGCAGGATGCAACAGGGGCGGTAGACCGTATGCCGAACGACTTCGGGCGTGGATATTTCCAAGAAGTTACTCAAATCGGGCTCTCCGTCTCCGAAGGAGGTAGCTTTTCGCCCGATTTACGGCTTTACCACTGCAAATTCCAATTGAGCATAACCCGTATACAGACATAGCCACCAGGAACAAACCCACCCTCTGCGGTGGTGAGTTTTTATGTTATACCAAAATATAAAGAAGCTGATAATCAGACAATATGATGTCGCCCTCAAATAAAAATTCACCGCCCCCTAAATCCAAGTTAAGCTCTACCAGACTCCCTCCGTTGGTATCCTCTAATTCCGAAAAGTTCATTTCCCGGACTGCAAATCTTTCTAACGCTTTCATAATTCAAAGTTATAGTTAATAAACAAATTGTAATCCAAAACAGGGTCGCTATTACCGGCCTGTACTAAATTCCGGGTAAGACAACGCAATTAGCTGTTGCTTGAAACACAACCTGATTTGGCTGAAATAAACAGCAAAACAATATGCTGAAAACAAATTTAGGATTACTCCCTGCATAAACCTTGCAGTTTAATGTTTTCCATAAACCCGTCGTTAAACTTTTCGGGGTATATTTTAATTTCCGAACTCGTCTTTTGCCCGGGTAGGCTCTGAACGAGGTGCTCACGTCACTTTAACAAAACAAAACCACTCCGGACTTGAAGTCCAGGGTGGTTTTGTTTTCTGCCCGGCCAGCCGGGCACCCTGTTTAAAATTCAGAAACTGTTTGCGATGCCTTACATCCCGGATATCACTTCAATGGCTTTTTCCATGCCCCTGTCCCTGTGTTCCGGGTTATGCTCCATATCCTTTATTTCTTCTTCTGTAGGAGGGGCTACATATACATCGGGCTCTACCCCGATGCTTTCGATAACTTTCCCCGAAGCGTCTTTGAAAGCCATTAAAGGCATGTAAAAATCCAGTACACCTCCTACTTTCACCTGTAGACCTCCGTTAAAATCATCATCGCCGCCCAACCCGGCAGTCGCTCCGGCGGTATAATCCCCTACGGATTTAACCTTATCCCCCTGGCTTTTCAGCGTCATTGTGGTAATCTCGGACATACTCCCACTTCCTTTGTCCGTAAGTATTGCAATAGGAATAGGATTGGGAATGCCAAAAGGATGCGGTTTAGTGTGCACAGGCACCCACGGGGTATAATTAAAACGTCCGTTCCCTTCTTTTGTTCTCTGGTACCCCACCAGGCCTTCGTGGGTGACCAACCGCTCGACAAAAAACCGGGTATCGACAACGGCTCCCCCGCCATTCCCCCGGAGGTCTAAAATAAGTTTGCTAATATCACCCCGGCGCAATGGGTTAAAAAGTGACTTATAAATAGGTGCGTTTTCCATGATGCTCTCCATATTTTTCTTAAAGTCGTAATAATTGAAAGCGAATTTAAAATTCTCAAACCTATCGTAGAAATCCTCAGTATACTTCCTCACATGTTCATCTTCCATATATACATGCAAATGATCCGGTATATCACTTTTCAGCACATTAGAACGAAAATTCTTTAACGTTCCCAGCATCTTGCCCGCTTCTTCTACCAGGGCATCAGACATTTCTTCCGTTTCGTTAAAATGCTCTATTTCCCTTATCAGTTTTCCGGACCGGGACGCGGTAACAATTTCTATCCATGAGTCATAAACCCTTAAAGTAAAATTGCGAATCGCCTTCCTTAATTCTTCATTTTTAATGGCATCCAGATCGTCGTTTTCCTCCAGTTCGGAACGCTTCATATTATGCACAACACCTTCCAGGTCATCAACATCAAACATAAGACTCTCTCCACTCAAATCTACGCTGTAGTTGTACATACCAAAACTGTTAAGGGATAAATAATACGTATCCGGTGCAGACTTCAGATAGCCTCCCAGTACATTAGCTCTCCCGCCTAATTCAAGGCTATTATTCAATTTTTCTTTCATCCTGTTTCTTGTAACCCCTTTATCATAATATAAAGGTTGCTCCTCATTCATCTTTCCGGAATAAAAGGTACTTACCATGCTACCGGTTTTATTATACGGCATAGTTACTTTCACGTAAAAATGCTGGTCCATGATCCCATTGACAATTTCCTCAAAATAGGATTTGGCGGCAAGATAATCGCCTGAGATTTCTCCATTACTATATCCTTCCCGCTCCCAGGTTTTCAGCGCCTTAAACTTGGGAAGGTATTCCGCATAAACTTTGTCCCAGTCCAGGTTATTACGCTCTTTCTCCTCGTAAAAATAATTGTAGTTCTCATCCATAACGGTCCAGAAGACCGTAAAAAGGTCCTCATAAGATGTTATATCCTCTGAAGAGTAACGCCCTGGTTCCGTGAGCGACTCATCATCCCTGCTACACGAGGAAAAGGCTACAACCAAGCACATGGCTGCACATAATCCAAAAATCCTGAAGTTAACAAAAACGGCTTTATATATCTTTTTTATCATCTTATTCTGTTTTTAAAAATTACGGGATATCCCTATATTAATCATGGAGGTTTTATGGAACATATCCCTGTCGTTTACATTATTCTTTTGCAGCCCGGACAAACCGTACAGGTACGAATAAGACGCATAGATACCGTATTTGCCGAAGGAATAACCCGCCTGGAACTGCCCCTGAAGGCCGTAATGGATACGGTTGAGCTGGTTTTCGTTCCGTTTAAAATCATACCTTTCCCTGACTTTTTCACTCAGCGGAAAACTTCCGTCCCACTGGAGTTCGCCAAATACGGGGTATTGCCCTTTCCGGTTCATGCTGAGCCAATAGCCCGTGTATGCCCCCCCGGCGACTCTGAGCCAAAGACCCTTTTCCTTAAAAGGATTGTTTATAAGATAGGCCCCTACCAGAACGGGGATATTCAGATAATTGTTCCTGGATTTGGTATACCAGCCTTCCCGACTGCCGGTGCGCTCAAACTCAAAGTTGTGCTGCATAAAGGAAACACCCCCGGAAACAAAAAAGGCATCGTAAAACCGGTATTCCAGCGACAGGTTGGCGGCAAGCCCCCAACGGCCGTTGTACCTGGAATCCACACGGTTCGACAAATTGTAGTCCAGGCTGTTGTACGTGGCCCCGGCATCGAGGTTGAGCTTCAGGTTGCCCTGGGCAACCGCTTCCTGGAGAAAAACGGCCGCTAAAAATAAAAAACAACAAAGTTGTAGATTTGGTTTGTTCATAAGTGTTATATTTAATGTTAGTGAAATGATTTAAATCGAAGCACGATGTGCCCGGATATCCTTTTTATCGAATTATCCGGACACGGAATATTATCGTTATACTATTTGTTTACCATTCCCACTCTCCGAAAGGGTACAGTTCGCCAATAAAGGTTTTATCGGTATCGGACAATTCGGTATTCCAGCCTATTTCAAAATCGCCTGTGGTCAATGCGTTATCTACGGAATAATGCATAATGGACAGGGGATCATATTCGCTGAATTGTGACTCCGATTTCGATATGGGCGAGAAAAGGTTAAGATCTACCTTTTCACGGGACCAGTAGTTAGGGGCCCCACTGTAATATTCATATACCTTAGGCTTATCCCAGGGAATATCCACTTCGGGATGTTGGTGTTCATGATTCAATCCTAGCGCATGCCCGAATTCGTGAATGGTTGTACGGCTGAACTCCTTATCACTTGTCTTATCATCAAACCATCCGAGGTTCATGGTTTCCTGGTCTTTGAAAAACTTAGCATCGGTCCCTATATAGGAGTAGGACCCTTTTCCTGCTTTAAAGGTTACCCTGATATCTGCCTCCCCCTCGGTAACAAATTTAAACCCGATATTGGCATACTTCGTCCATTCCCTGGCGTATTGTTCTACCTTTTCCCTTACATACCGGGAAGCAGCCGTATCTAATTTCACCGTAATTGTACTACCTTTGGGCCAGACTTTTTCGGTCATCGCTACCGCTCTCGGGGTTACGCCCTCCGGGTAGACTTCATGACACATCCTTATCCCGGCTCGCTCTTCGGCACTGAGCGCAGGAGTCCCTTCTCTGTTGTTTACGCCTTCACCGATTTCATCCTCTGTACTACAGGATATAAAAACCAGGGATAAAATCAGCGCTAATAAAAATGGCCTTTTCATAAAAATAAAATCTCGGTTAATAAAAAATTGAATATGTTCATGTGAAGAGGAGGATTTTACCAGTTCAGAAAAGCGGGTTTCCCCCTTCTTCTATTCTATATATTCCAAAAGACCGGAAACGGGTGACAAACAATTAACTTTTTCTTAACGATAAATTTACACGACAGATAATTAATTACTTGAAATTGTAATGGTAAGACACTTTTAGAAGCTAATGACTCAACATGTGCAACAGTGAAATTTACTTTTAATACATGAACAAACTCAGATGATTTATGACTGTGTTGTCTAAGTTTAAGAAACTGCTTAAATTTTATCCCTTCGATAAACTCAGGACATCGCCTTTGGTTCTTTTACGTGCCACTCCGCCACCTGGCCCCTTCACTAAAAACAGCTACCAGCTGTTTTCTTAGCGTTCGGTCCTGCCATATTTCAGGTGTTTTTCGGTCCGTAGCTATGGCTATGCACCTCAAAATACCTTTATCTGACGAAAAAATACACTATAAAATATTCCAAAAACAAAATTTAAACAGTTTCTAAGACTCATTCCCGGTACAAAGACAAGCACATTTATCAGACTTACCCCTTTTGTATGCCCTTTAATTAATTGTCTGCAGAAGATAATTCCGCCAATTAATGGAAAGAAAAGATGTGCTGCGAATCAGAGACTCCCCGGAAAGAAAAACTCAGGTAAGTCATTTCAAACTACCTGAGTTTTTAGTTTATTGCCATATCAGAAAACGATTTTTGAAAGAGGCTCCATTGTTACTATACTCACTCTCCTAAGTCAGCATTAATTAAAGCCTTGGAAGAATCGAAATATAGTACTAATCGCCTATCTGTATTGGACAGATATAAAACCTGATAATAGGCATAGTTGAACCCTTTTATGGATCCCTCTTCACTTTCTACCTTTTTACCCAGAAATTTTAAATCCGTCAAAGTAGTCGTTCTATCAGGGCCATGTGGTATAACACTTTTGGTTTCCACTATCTTGTCTCCTATTTTAAAGGTCTTATCCCCATCAATACCTAATAATACCGCATTGGTACTAATATCTAAACTTACAATTTTGTTGTCAATAATATACACTTTATTCCCGTTGTAAGTATATATTTTTCCTTTCTTATTGTCCATTTCAAAAAAGTAATCTTCGGTGTCACTCGGTGCACCAAAAACCTGGGTTGCCCTGGATATATCATCATCAAGATAAACTTTAGTCCGAGAGTCCGATTTCGTAAGATAAGCAGTGTTAATTTCTATCGTTTGTGCACTTACTGATAGACCAATTAATACTAACATTATAAAATAAAAAAATGTTTTCATAAAAGAATATATTTCATTATTGATTTTTATAACCCGAATTCCGCAATTTATATAATAATTTATCGGCAAGAAAAAGTTCCCGTCCCGGTTGTTTTATTAAAAGTTGTAGCTATGTATGGGTCCGGGCTATGGAATCGCCATCTTCATTTCCTGCCTGTATGTGTACATGAGAAACCAGTTACGAACCATGAGGTTTTCTTCGGTGAGGCCATAATTTCCTTATACTATTACGGTGCAGAACAGCAATAGGAAGAAAGGTATTTTTTATTTTTTTCTGTTAATAATGTTAGGCTAAGGTTATTATAACGGGAATGAAAATTAGTTCGTCTAATTCTCCAGAGTAATGGAAACAAACCTGGTTATTTTCCACAATTCAATAATTTCATTGATCCCTATACGCACATTTTTTTTCAAAAAAGAATTGGTCCCGACATGAACAAGGATGTTTTCAGGCTCCTTTGTAATGATCTCTCCCGCTAAAACACCTTGATTCCGGCTTACAACGACATAACTTTTCCCTATATCCAAATTAGCTTCAACTTTGATCTGCTCACCTATGGCCAATTCAATATTCCTCAATGGAGAAACGATTTCAAAAGCCCTGAGATTCTTGTTAAAAACAAAGGGAAAGCTATATGAAGGCAAATTCCCGATAAAACTGTTATCTCCTGCCATTAAAACATATTGATACTGGAGTTCTCTCGGAACTACAAGAATCTTATTAAGTTCATCTCTCCGGCCGACTTCTTTATTATCAAATATTACATTAAGATCAATATTGAGAGATATACATTTAATTATCAACGAATTATAATCCATACTTCCTCTCATTTTCCATGTTGATACGGTGTTAGGACGAACACATAAAACTTCCGCAAGTTCTTTATCGGATTTTAATTCTAGCATGTGCTTGAATCTTTTGATAATAGCCTTTACATCGAGTCTTTTATCCTCACTATGATTATCCATATAAATTGTTTTTTGCTGGTATTCCGGCATCCAAACGACAAGGACATTGTACACAAAACAGGAATATCATTTCTGCTTGATAAACCTGTTACAAAAAGCTGACAAGCAACTATATATCAGCTTTATAAATACCAGAAATAATCCACATTATCTCTTTAATAACCTGACTTCTTCCCAGATAAATTCCGGGTTGTCCTGAAAGTACTCCCTAAAACAATACGGTCCACTTTCCAGATCTCGACGATCTCTTTGGTAAACATGACAATTTCCCCCTGTCCCTCAATCGACCCACCATCATTCATAAGGTAAATAACCTTCGGGTGGGTACTCAATCTTACTCTTCCTATATATATACCGTGAATTTTATTAACAAATACATAAACATCCCCTTCTATCAAATGCCTGATATGCCTAACAAATTCCCCGATAACATAAGAATCCTCCTTACAGAGAGAGAACAACGAAAAACCAGTGGTTTCAAAGGCCCTTATACTTCCTTTTGCAGAAGAAGAAAAGTTATGCCTGGGCATCTGGTCGATAAGGTCTTTCTTATACTTGCCGGATGCATACTCAAACTGATGCTTCCGGGGGACCAGGACGACATCGGTATCGATTCCCGATGCCGATGTATGTGAAAACAGGAAATTCAAATCCAGCCCGTATTTCCTGCCTGTAACTACTAACAATTCATAATCCAGTATATTATACTTTCTCCAGAACAATATCCTTTCGGAATAAATCCCCAGAATATCCGCAAGTTCTTCATCCGAATCCACTCCCAAACCACTTTTAAGTCGTCTGATAATTTCTCCTGAATCCTGTTTAATCTTCATCGTATTTCACCAATTTAGTCCGACCGGATCGCCCTCTGCAAAGTCAACAACTTTGGGATAAACCCACGAAGCATGAGACGGAAAAACTAAAAAAACCAGACACATCCCGTTGTTATCGGGATGGAGCATCTTAAATTTCCTTTAGCGAGTCAATCGAACCACTCTTTTTTCTTAGCCAGTTTCCTGAGATTGGAAATGGCATAATGCATCCTCCCCAGGGCTGTATTAATGCTCACCCCGGATTTTACGGATATTTCCTTAAAGGTCATATCCTGATACAACCGCATAGCAAGAACATCCTGCTGGGCACGCGGAAGTTCCCCGATCATTTCGTGTATATCTTCGTTGATCTGGTCCCGGATCAGGCATCCTTCTGCATTCATCGTATTATCTCCGAGGGTGTGAAATGTATTGGCATCGCCCTGCGCGTAAAGACTGTACATACGTTTATTTCTCCTGAAATTATCCATAACCAGGTTATGGGCTATTTTCAGCACCCAGGACATCAGCTTTCCGTCTTCCCTGTACTGTCCTCCGTTAAATGCCCTGATGACCTTAACAAAGGTCTCCTGAAAAATATCCTCGGTAAGGTCCTTGTCATTAACTTTGTGATAAATAAAACCATAGATAATATCTGAATGGCTTTTAATAAACTTTTCCAATCTTTTCCGGTCATCCAAACAAGCTTGTGACCCCTCGTTCCGAGTTCTCTCCTCGTTCATCTTCAATCCTTTATTTTTCGTTCTTTCTCCTTCCGGGACCACCTCAAGAGGAACATCCGGAATCTCAATACAATCATTTCTGTAAAATCAATTCAGAGGGCAGCATTTTTACGTGCTATCAATTAACCACCCTCCGAACCAGAAAACTAACTCAAACTAAATCAAACAATAAACTCATTTATACTTTTTTATCCAAGCGTACCTGCGGGAACAACCTGCATCAAAGTCATTACGACAAAATCAATCCGGAAAGCGGCCATTTTAAACCGTATTCATTTTTAAAATCTTACCACCTCCCGGATCAAAACCTAAACACCAACTAAATCAGATAATAAACTCGTCTTAAGTTATTATAATTTGCTGCAAAACCCTCTTTTGCACCCATATTTCGTCTTTTTCTCACCCCATAGCTTTGGCTATGTGGTTCCAAAAAGTCTTCATCTGGGCATAAAATAGTGGTTTTTCGCCTAAATGAAACAACTCAAGACGAGTTCAATGAAAAACTATATATTGTGTTCCGAAAACTGTTTAAATCATTCCTGTGAAATCAATCCGGGAGGCCGTATTTTTAATACCAAAACAACCTAAACCGCCCCCCAAACTGACTTCCAAACTAAACTAACTCAATAATGAAAAAACAGCTAAATCGTTTAAACCTTCCAATTAACATAAATCATGTTTCAGCACGCCGGCTTGTTTTCTTAGCGCCCGTTGTATTACATTTTAACGATCATAAATTCACTTCTCCGGTTCAGCCAGTGCTGTTCTGCCGTACAACCTGTGCCGTCAGCGCATTCGTTGACCGGTTCGGTTTCTCCATAACCCTTTCCACTGATCCTGTTCCTGGAGATCCCTCCCTTGTTGACTATGTAATCCACGGTAGCCACAGCCCGGCGTTCGGATAGTTCCATGTTATACTGGTCATTTCCCCGGCTGTCGGTATGCGACCGTACCTCGATCACCATACCCGGATGCTGTTGCATCGCAGCGATCACTTTCCCCAGTTCTATTTCCGAATCCTTCCGGATACTGTACCTGTCAAAATCAAAGTAAATGGGCTTTAACCCCAGTTTTTTCGTGAGGTCATCCCCGTCAGTTACCGGAATGTCCTCCTTATTAAGTTCTGCCAGCAATTCCTTTTTATCACCAATCTCCAACTTTGTGACAAATTCTTCATAGGATTGATATTTATCCTTTTCAAAACGCAGGTTATAGTTTTGCCCGGCCAGCACCTCCACGCAGAAATCACCTGCATCATCAGCCAGCAGGTTCTTTAGCTTCCTGTTGTTTTCGTCATAGATGGTAATACTGGTCCCGGCCAGCGCTTCTTTGGTCAGGCTGTCCCGCACATGTCCGCAAAGTTCCGCAGCGATGGCTATCGGGTTGTTTTCTACAAGGATATATATATTATCGCCGCCTGATTCCCCGTTCCTGCCGGAAGAAAAATAGCCTCTCTTTGTACTGTCATTGATAATATATCCAAAATCGTCTGCCGGGGAGTTTACCGGTTCCCCTACGTTGACCACCTGGTAATTTCCGAAAGGGTCCCTGACCGCTGCAAAAATATCGAGTCCTCCAAAACCGGGATGGCCGTCGGAAGCAAAGTACAGCACCCCGGAATCGCTCATAAAAGGAAAAGTCTCCCTGCCCCGGGTATTTATAGCGTCCCCGAGGTTCTGAACAGGCCCGAAACTCCCGTTATCACGGATCTCCACTACAAACAGATCAGACAGCCCCCTGGTCCCCGAACGGTCGGACACAAAATACAAATGCCTGCCGTCCGGGCTCAGGGCCGGGTGAGCGGATGAGTAATCGTCACTGTTGATACTCAGTTCCTCTATGGCCTTCCATTTGCCATCCATAAAAGAAGCCCGATAAATCTTCAGGTTATTGGTACCGTCTTCTCCCTTTTTATACTTGCCGGGGATAAAATTATTCCGGGTAAAGTACATGGTCTTCCCATCTTTGCTGACGGCGGGAGTGGATTGGTGATATTTGGTGTTGACATCTCCGCCGAGTTGTTCCGGGGATTGCAGGGTACCATCTTCACCGGGTGTCGCCTTATACAGTTTTAAAAACGGCTTCCCGTTCCACTCATGGGTACGCTTTATAAAAATTCCTTCATCCCGGGCCGAGGCAAAAAGGATTTCCCCTTCCGCGCCGAAAGCGGTCCCAAAATCGGCTTCATCACTGTTCACCCCAGCATCGGTAATATCGTAGCGGCCCGAAAACTTCCGGATACCGGCCAGTTCTTCCTGTAAATATTGCCTTTGCCCTTCAGGCTGGCCGACCAGTTCGTAAAACCGGGCCAGTGTTTTCTCCGCTTCCTCATATTTTCCGGCAGCCTTTAAACATTGGGCATACCTGAAGTAATATTCCGGGCGGGCCTCCTTCTCCAGCGCAAGCATCTTCCCGTAATATGCTTCTGCTTTGCCGTATACGGCATTGAAATAATAGGTATCTCCCAGCTTACCGTAAATATCCGCCGATTCATACCCCTGGTTGATGAGCCGCTCATAGAGCTCACTGGCTTTGATATAGGCAAATTTGTCGTAATCCGTATCCGCCTTTTTTTTCCTGGCTTCCTGGGCATGCAATACCCCGCAGGTAACGAGTAATACAAGTATGAGTAATTTTTTATACATATGTTGTAATTTGTCGTATTAGACTAAAAAAACCTGGGGGAACGCATCCTGTTCCGTCCCGAGGAAATAAACTCAAACCGGAGAAATATCTCATGGGTCCCCGAATTGTAATTGCCCAGCCGGGAGGTATCGAAATCATAGGCATACCCTACCATAAAATTATTACTAACCTGGAACCCTGCTAATGCACTTACTCCTGCATCCCAGCGATAGCCGGCCCCCAGGGTCAGGCTTTCGTTATAGAGAAAATTGGCAGAAAGGTCCACAGCCAAAGGCGCCCCGGATACCGCTTTGACCAAAGCCGCTGGTTTAAACTTCCATTGATAATCCAGGTCAAAAACATAGCCTCCCATCAGGTAAAAGTGCATTTTCTCCCTGGCTACCGATTGCTGGATATCGTCATAAAAACGGGTTTCCAACAGGGCCGGTACGGACAGCCCTACATACCAGTGATCGGAATGCAGGTAGGCCCCCGCCCCTATATTGGGTGAAAACCGGCTCAACCTCCCGCTGAGTTCCGGGTCCGGGTCGTGAACATTCAGTTTATCATAGTTGACTTCAAGAAAGCTCCCCCCAGCCATGATACCCAGGTTCAACCAGGTCCAATGGTCCAGTTGCAGCTTATAGGAAAAGCTGGCATTGACATAGGTATCCCGGGACGGGCCGATCTCGTCATTGATAACCGACAGGCCCAAACCGTGCCCCTGGGGACTAATGGGAGAATGAACGGACAACTGGGCTGTTTTGGGCGCCCCGTCGAGCCCTACCCATTGTGAACGGTACAGTCCAAAAATATTCAGCGCTCCCCGGGTCCCGGCATAGGCCGGGTTTACGGTCATGGTGTTATACATATACTGGGTGTATTGCGATTCCTGTTGCCCGTAGGTAAGAAACGACCCCAACAACCCCAACACGATTATGATTCTCTTCATCTCTCTTGTTTTTTTATCTGTTCCACGGTTTATTATAGTCCTTCGGATATTAATTGATATACAGGTAACCCGACCGGTCTTTGGCCCGACCGTCTTCTGACTTGTATTTCAGGATATAGAAATAAGTTCCCGTAGGCAATAACTTTCCCTTGTTTATCGTGGCACGTCCCCGGGAATACCCATTGAAACGCACATCGGTATTGTTATATCCTTTAGCCTCGTAAACCAGTACCCCCCAGCGGTTATATACCTCCACGGTATTGTCCGGGTAGTGCTCTATGCCTTTGAGGTAAAAGAAATCGTTCTTACCGTCACCGTTGGGCGAGATGCCGTTGTAGACTTCCAGGCTGTTGTCGGGTTTTTCTTCGTCCAGCACTTTGGCCAGGGTGAAAATACCGTAACCCGATACGGCCGTGGTGACCATTTGTTCTTCGTGGTTTTCCACGCCGCCTTCATCAACCCACAGCCCTTTGGCGCCATCCCAGCGCACAATGTGTATGGCCTTACCGTCTTCTTCGCTTAAGAGCTCCGCCGGGGTGGTCTCTTCATGCCAGGTGAGGCTGAGTACCATATCGGACGTTCCGCCGGTTCGGTTGATCTCCCAGTATTCTTCGTTATCTATAAATACGATCCGCTCTTCTTTATTGAAATGCGAATGGCGTGCATCGGAATTTTCCAGGGTATAGTTCGAGGTAAAATACCCTTCGATATCTGAAAGGCCCGAGGCGGAGGCTCCGCGGTAATACCCCCCGTTCCCTACGGGATAATCAAAAGGGGCATCGCCGGTTTTGCGGACCTGCCCATCCACAAAACTGCGGTCCGAAACCTGTTCGTGCGAGGCTTCCGGGCCGAAGTCCACCAGGCCGCCGCCGGAGCGGTTATACACTATACCGTCGACAAACTGTGCATTGCCGTTTACGGTGATGTCGCCGGAAAGTCGGAAAGCCGGTTGTGTGACGGGGTTGTCGAAACGTACGCCAAAAAACTCCGAAAGGCCTTCCCCGGAGATATCCTGCGCCCCGTACATGCCTTCGAAACGGACCAGGCCGGTAGCCTGGCTGGGGCTGAAACTCAGCAGGCCGTCATTTTTGAAATGGCCGTAGACGAAGAACTCCCCGTCGTTGATCATATCGCCACCGGCCCTGTTGTCAAAATCCCCGAGCGTGGAGACCTGCGTGTCCGGGGCGATGGTAAGCGCTCCCGTATTGACGGTCTGCCCGCATACATAGGAAGCCACGTGCAACACCGTAAGGACACTTATTATTTTTATCGTAGTCATTTTTTCCATAGGAAACAGCTATCGCGTTATCATTATATTTTTAAATCTTATTGACCGTTACGTTGGTTACATGTCCCGTACCCGTGCCTCCCGTTTCATCTTTCATTACTGTTGCCGGGTCACCAGATGAAGCAGTAAAACGAATCTGATACCCTGCCGAAGGGACTACAACCAACGTTGTGTTCAGCACATCGCCTATATGTTTAAAGATTATTTTAAACATGTCGGTTTCATTTTTTCTACTGATTTGTGGCAGCCTGCACCTTTATGATGCTTAACAGTCTTTCCCTGTATTTTTCATTGCTCTGCACCTGCTCTGCGATCTCTGCATAACGCTCCGAAGTAAGACCGTTCTCTTTTAAATAACCCTGCAACATGTCCTGTTGCTCTGCCTTTAAACGGTCTACCTCTGCCGCTATCTTTTTGTATGCGGCCAGCTCTTTGCCGGTAGCGTCAACTTCATTTATGGGGCTATCCATGTTGTATTGGATTTCGTTGAACCTTTCCGGGGTTAAACCTTCTGCGCGTATGACCTGTACCAGCTCGTCCCGCATTTTGGAACCCGACCGCTGCAATTCCCCGATCACGGCAACAAAACTGTTAAACTCCGCTTCGCTTATCTTTGCGGCCTTTTCCTGTGCGAAAAGGCTGCTGCTTATAAAGCATACAATCAAAAACAGATTTCTTTTAAGTATTCTTTTCATGTTATATATTTTTAAAAAACCCAACTCAATTTATACAAGGCCTTCCCGGGCTTTAATCCAGTTCAGGCCTGATCATCGCATTTGATATAATACAATTCCTGATTCCGGCACCAATGCGTAAAACCGCCGGGTCTGACGCTATATCCAGACATTCCCCTCCTTTAGACCGGGCAATAAGCCGGTACCGGTAACCATTTAGTTCCGATGAAATTCCGGACAACTCCAAAGAAGTTGTTTTTACCCCGCTGTAATAGCTGCCATTTTCCAGGTCTGTCCATTCATCGCCCGTATTGACCTGCCACCGATACCGAAGGTCCGACATCACTCCCGCGGGAAAAATCAGTTCTGCCGAAAAATTTCCGGAATCCCCTTCTGTTACTTCAAGGTCCTGGGGCTGTGGATCAAATGCTACATTTTCTACGGCTGGATAATAATCAGAAAGAATATTGTATATTTTAATTTCATTGGCCAGCGTAAACCCGAGCCCGATAGTTTCATAATAGCCTATTTCAATCCTGTTCCACTCTGCAGCAGGGGTTACGGCCATGATACGCCGGTCGCCATAAAACCCCAGGTCCAGTAAAAGAGCCCTGGTAATGGGCTGGTCTAATACCACGCGGTCACCGTCGAACAATTGTATATAAAACCCGGAAAAAGACACATTGACATTGGCCCATTGAGACCCTACATCCAGATAGACGGTTTTTCCGGCAGGAAATTTTTGTTCCCCGCGCCTGAAAGCTTTCAGGTCCATTTTACATCCACCACCGCTAAGACCTACGGACGCTCCCAAAAGCCCCGGGTTTATATAGCCGTACGTATCGCTTTCGCAATCTGCCATATGGCTGGGGTTACCTACTTTCGAACCCAGGCGGGTGGTACATCCCGTTGAAGCTTCCCAAGGTGGCCAAAGTACAATCCCCTTATAATAGTCATCAAACCCGTCGAAATCCATTATGGTACCACATCCGAGGTCCCCGGGCAATACGACATCGCATTTCCCCGGAATAACAGCTATTTCATTTACCTTTAAGCCTGCCGCATCCGATTCTTTGTAAAAGCACCCGGCTTTATTACCGGATTCGGCAATAAGCCGGTACCGGTAACCGTTTAATTCCGGGGAAACACCGGACAGCTCCAGAGAAGTTGTTTTTGTACCGCTGTAATAGCCGCCGTCTTCCAGGTCTGTCCACTGGTCGCCCGTATTGACCTGCCACCGGTACTGAAGGTCATCCGGCGCCTCACCGGGAAAATCCAGTGCTGCCGAAAAATTTCCGGACTCCCCTTCTGTGACCTCCAGGTTCCGGGGCTGGGAGGTAAACGTCGCATCCATATACCCTGCAGCAGGATAATATTCGGAAAGGATATTGTATATTTTAAGTTCATTGGCCAGCGTAAACCCGATCCCGATAGTTTCATAATATCCTATTTCAATCCTGTCCCACTCCGCAGTGGGGAGTACGGCCATAATACGCCGGTCGCCAAAAAGCCCCAGGTCCAGTAAAAGGGCCCTGGTAATGGGCTGGTCCAATACCAGGCGGTCACCGTCGAACAATTGTATATAAAACCCGGAAAAAGACGCATTGACATTGGCCCACTCGGACCCCACATCCAAATGGACGGTCTTCCCGGCGGGAAATTTTTGCCCGTCATTCCTGAAGGCTTTTAAATTCATATTACATCCGCCGTCGAAACCTACTGACGCCCCTAAAAGCCCCGGATTTATATAACCGTAGGTATTACTTTCGCAATCTGCCATATGACTGGGGTTGCCTACTTTCGCCCCTATTCGGGTTGTACATCCCGATGAGGGTGGCCATAATTGAAGTCCTTTATAATATTCATCAAATCCGTCGAAATCCATTATCGTACCACATCCCAGGTCCCCCGGCAAAACCTGCCTGCATTGCCCCCGGGCTATGTTTGCCGAAACCGTCAACCCTAAAAGCAATAGCACAATATGTTTAATCAGATGATCTCTCATTTTTTTTGTTTAAAGTCCGTTTTATCCACAAATCCGTTCATATACCGCTGCCTATTTAATGGCAAAAACAATATTTATAAATGAACAGTCCGTCGCCGCAGCAGTAACATCATAGGTCATTACTCCATTGGCATCGATAGAAATGTTGCTAAACACATCCGGATCGTAATAGGTAATATAATAGTACAGGTCCGTGGCTTCCGGAAAAGAAGGGATGGTTGCCGGGGCACCCGTACTGCTTGCCGTAGTATTGGGGTCTGACATGGAGAACTGGTCTTTATATAACTGGTAGAGGTTTTTCGTTTGACCGGCAGCATCTTTCGAGGTATCAAAATTAATGGCAGGCATATAGAAAAAACGAACTACGTTTCCGCTTATACAAACCCAGTCCGGCGCAGCGGATGTTCCCACGTTCTGACTGATACACTGACGATCGGTATCAAACACGAGCAAACCATTTGCCGGGCTTTCAATAGCATTCCGCTGTGCTGATGTCATCCTGGGGATTAACACACCCTTATCAGCACTCGTGACATCCAATTGTGAACTTGCGTCCGGTGTAGTTGTGCCGATGCCAATCCCCGGTTGCTGGGCATATCCGGTTGTAAAAACAACCCCAAACAATATGATTAGTGCAATTCTTTTCATGTATATATGTATTTTTTCTTTTAGACTTTTTTATAATAAGCCTGCCGGCATTGGTGTTTTAATGCCTGCCGACAGGCTCGTACACGGGCAACTGTGTTACTGTTTAAAAAGTTTTTCCAAACGCTCCAGGCGTTCATTCATTTCCAAGGTCGCTTTTTTCAATTCCTGTATTTCCCGGTCTTTTTGATCCAATACTTTTTGCTGCTCAATGGTATGCAGGTACAACTCTTCTACCTTTTCCAGCAACTGCACGGAAAGTTCCGTAGGGTTGATTACATACTCCCCTTCCCGGTTCTTCATCAGGGCATCGATCTTCGCAATGCCCGGAAGGTGACGGTTGGTATTGATATAATCTTCAACTTCTTTCAGCGATTTGAAGGCATAGTTACTGTTCAGGACAGACTCCCCTTCAAAATAATCTTCAAACACATAATCGGCATAGATGGAAGACGTGGTGAGTATGGACCCGTTAACCGCCAGGACTACGTTCGCGTTCTCCGTGCCCAGCATGTTGTCCGTACCGATACCCACTTTACCCATCTGGTAAATGTCCTGATCGTTATCGGTGGCTTTGTCAGCAGAGCCCTGTACTTGCCAGGGTTCCGTGGCACCTATATCAATAACAGCATCTTCGCCTTCTTCATTGGTATAGGTGTACGTGCCGTCATTGTTGTTCACCAGGGTCGTCACAGACTCGTTCAGGCGGATCAGTTCTTCTATATTTAAGGTCTGGACCTCCCCGTTCTCATCCACATAGGTAAACTCCTGCGTCGTGCCGTTGTAGCTGACATTACCGGAAGACTGGTCGATCAGGTTCGTGATGCTTTCATATATATCTCCTGACCGGTTCGTGATCTGCTCGATGATATCCGAAGGTACATCCACCAGGGTGGC
>NZ_JBRKIT010000009.1:0-40002 GCF_052983395.1 Sinomicrobium halophytocola | reverse complement strand
TGAGCTAAGGAGGAAGGTATTTTCAATATTTTACGTCTAAGAACATTTTATTCCCTATCTCTCTAACTCGAACCAAGTCCGATAAATCGGGACTCTGATTAGCAGTCTGATGCGCTAACCTCCCGATAACTATCGGGATGAGCTAAGGAGGAAGGTATTTTCAATATTTTACGTCTAAGAACATTTTATTCCCCATCTCTCTAACTCGAACCAAGTCCGATAAATCGGGACTCTGATTAACAGTCTGATGCGCTAACCTCCCGATAATTATCGGGATGAGCTAAGGAGGAATTTCTGCACTTTATTTCAAAAATCATTTTCCCCGGAAAATCCTTTATTGTAAAGGATGCATCCTATTGCTTTTTTACCAGGCGGGTGCAAATATATATATTATTTTTATTTTTCGCACCAAATAAAAAAGGTTTTTTAGAAGGAAAAATTACTTGAATAACCACCTGTAAATGTCGTTACCATTGGCAAACAATACCAGGGCCATAAGCAAAAAGAATCCGGCGATTTGTGCGTACTCGAGGAACTTATCGCTCGGTTTTCTTCCGGATACAATTTCATAAAGCAGGAACATAACATGTCCGCCGTCCAGTGCCGGAATAGGCAACAGGTTCAGCACGCCGAGCATGATAGACAAAAGGGCGGTAATTTCCCAAAATGCCTGCCAACTCCAGGTTTGCGGAAAAAGGTCGAATATGGCCTTAAATCCTCCTACGCCTTTATACGCACCGGTTTCGGGAGTAAAGATCATTTTCAGTTGTTTACCATAACTCAACACGCGGTTTTTCCCCCTGCTTATCCCCTCGGGGATAGACTCCATAAAACTGTACTCTTCCCGGCTTACTTTATATACCCCCAATCGTTCCAGGTCCTGGAATCCGAGTCCTGACGCAGGAGCTACCCCCATCTTTCCTTCTTCATTGATCTTCAGGTCTATTTTTTCTTCCTTATCCTTTCGAAGCACCACTGCGGGCACCGTTTGCCCTTTCATTCCTCCTAATTTTCCGATGACTTCATCCGCATACGAAATTTTCTTCCCGTTAAGTTCCACCAGGATATCCCTCGGTTTTAAAACCCCGGTATTGGGAGAATCTTCGGGAACCTGGGCTACTATAAGCGGAATACGCAAATTCAGTATCGGGGCGCGCCCCTCTTCTTCCCTGCTCTGCATCAGGCGATCTATGAAATCCACCGGCATGGTTATCGTTTCCTGACTTCCGTCCCGTTCTACGGTCACCTGCTTACCGAGCAGAAAACGCTCCGTAGACCCATAGAAATCCTCTACCGGTTTACCGTCTATAGACACCAGCTTATCCCCGGTGCGGAACCCTATATCTTCCAGGGCACTGTTGGTCACCCAGATACCGTCTTTTACATCGCTGTTTTTAATATAGTAATCGCCATAAGCATAGGCGATGCCTATATATATGATAAATGCCAGGATAAAGTTCACCGTAACCCCGCCCAGCATAATAATGAGTCGCTGCCATGCCGGTTTGGATCGGAACTCCCACGGTTGTGCCGGTTGCGCCATCTGCTCTTTATCCATACTCTCGTCGATCATACCGGATATTTTTACATATCCTCCCAGGGGCAGCCAGCCTATACCGTAAACCGTATCTCCTATTTTCTTCTTAAAAAGGGCAAAATTCACATCAAAGAACAAAAAGAATTTCTCCACCCGTGTACCAAAAAGCCGCGCCGGGATAAAATGCCCGAACTCGTGCAACACAATCAAAAGAGAAAGGCTCAATAAAAACTGACTCAGTTTAATAACTATATCCATCGTATTATTTTAATCATCTAAAACGCACAAAAGTAATCTTTTCGGTTTACTTAATAAAACTTATTCCACACAACCCCCGGGGTTTTAAGAATGTTTTAGGTTTCATCCCTTCGGCTAGTGGCCTAAAAGATTGAGTGGAGATTGATCCGGCTACGCCGGGAGATTTAAGGAGATTAAAATGCTTAAAATCAATCTCCCGATGGCTATAGGGATTCAACCTCCCGTCAATCTTCTTCAATCTCTTATAAAAAAGTTGATAAAATATGAATAATTTTAGTAAGGCATTTTCCGGCTGTTCAAACGTATTCCCTACTTTTACCCCTGAAATCTTTTGGCTGTTATGAAGCAATACCATCAACTACTGAAACATATTTTAGAACACGGAAACGATAAAGGAGACCGTACAGGCACCGGGACCCGGAGCGTTTTCGGGTACCAGATGCGATTTGACCTTAGTGAAGGCTTTCCCCTGGTAACTACCAAAAAACTGCATCTCAAATCCATTATATATGAGCTTTTATGGTTTCTTAAAGGCGACACAAACATCTCGTACCTGCAGGAGAACGGGGTACGTATCTGGAATGAATGGGCAGATGCTAAGGGTGACCTGGGACCGGTATACGGACACCAGTGGCGCAACTGGAACAGTAAAGATATCGACCAGATCTCAGAAATCATAACGACCCTGAAAAACAATCCGGACAGCCGCCGTATGATCGTAACGGCCTGGAACCCGGAAGTACTGCCGGACACCTCGGTGTCTTTTGCCGAAAACGTAGCCCACGGCAAAGCCGCGTTACCTCCCTGCCACGCGTTCTTCCAGTTCTATGTGGCAGACGGGAAACTTTCGTGCCAGCTCTATCAACGCAGTGCCGATGTCTTTCTCGGGGTACCTTTTAATATCGCCTCCTATGCACTGTTCACCATGATGGTGGCCCAGGTATGCGGATACGAAGCCGGGGATTTTATCCATACTTTCGGGGATGTACATATATACAACAACCATATGGAACAGGTAAATTTGCAACTGAGCAGGGAACCGAGGCCATTACCCAGGATGATACTGAACCCCGATGTTAAAAACATTTTCGATTTCCGCTTCGAGGATTTCACCCTTGCGGATTACGACCCGCATCCGCATATTAAAGGAGCGGTCGCTATATAAAGCCCGGGAGCCTTTTAGTTTAGTAGTTGTTAATTTTCTCACCTCGTTATTCATTTGTTGAGGTAGCTTATGAGCTATTACACAAAGATGCACGGAGAATTCCACAGAGAGACACGGAGCCGGAACTTTTCAGAAGAAATCTTTCCCGTTTTGGGACATGTTTTGAAGGTTTGTTTTTTTAGTACATGACCAAAATTGTTTTAACCTGGTTTCCCGGAAAATCAGTTTTACCCCTCCCGATAAGAATATCGGGACTAAAGGGAGCCTGATTTTCCTCGAAATTGAATAGTTATCATGTACTAAGGTTTTGTTTATTAATAAGAACAAATAGCAATTATCAGGTATCACTACCCACCCATTTATCCGCTTCACTGATCTTACCCACCCGCAGTTTAGGATTTTTCAATCAAAAAATGTGTAAATTTGCTATAGGCATACGAGTCATGGTCAAGCCCTGAGACCGGTCCTTTTGCCACCGGTGACATATTTTATTCTGTGGTTCTCTGTGAATGCTTTGTGCAATTTTGTGTCATAATTATTTCACAGAGATACACAAAGGACCCACAGAGTTTCACAAAAATGTTATAGATGTCATTGTCAATTTATGCGGTTGTCCGAATGTTTTCGCTACCCATGACGCATTTTTATAAAAATTGAATTTCAAACACATAAACAACTGTCAGGTCGAGCGTAGTCGAGACCTCTTTGAGAGACCATTCGAACTAAAAAGCCCTCGACTACGCTCGGGCTGACAGATACGTCATCTCAATTGATGCGGTTGCTAAAACGTTAGCTCTCGGGGTGACAGAAGGAGCATCATTTCAATTTATGCGGTTGCCAAAATGTTAGTTCTCGCAGTGACGTTTTCGGACTATCGGGCTTATATCAGATCATCTTATAAAACTATAATGCTTATGTTATTCAGAAATAAGAAAACCAAAAGGGTAGACGAGGAACAATACGAGCTTCTCAGGAACGCAGAAGCCAGGATACGACAGAAAAGGAGATTGTATTACCACTTCGTCATTTTTCTCATAGGCAGCGTTTTCCTTATCATCGTCAACAAAATCCTGAAGTACGGGGAACAGTACAACTGGTTTGTCTGGGCCATTACGCTTTGGGCATTTTTCTTTGTGATCCATTTCTTTAATGTGTTTGTCACCAACCGGTTTATGGGAAAGGAATGGGAAAAGATACAGCGTGAAAAGCTGATCCTGAAACAAAAAGAACGAATAGCCCGGCTGGAAAAAGACGTCGAACAGGAATTCCTCAATTCCGACCTGGATAAAACGGAATAAATGTGTTAATTGGTCAATGTGATAATTAGCATTGGCACATTATCACATTTACTAATCATCAAATTGGCTAATTAAAATAAAAGCATGGTAACCATAATAGCTGCTGCGGCAGAAAACAACGCCTTAGGAAAAGACAACGACCTCGTATGGCACCTGCCGGACGACTTTAAGCGCTTCAAGACCCTGACTACCGGGCATCACATTATCATGGGGCGCAAAACCTTTGAAAGTTTCCCCAAGCCCCTGCCCAATCGTGTTCACATTGTAGTGAGCAGGCAAAAGGATTACAAAAAAGAGGGGTGTATTACAGTGCATTCCATCGAAGAAGCCTTAGCGCTTGCCAAAGAGGACAACCAGCCTTTTATTATTGGTGGCGGGGAAATTTATCGCCTCGGCATGCCCTATACGGACAAAATAGAACTGACCAGGGTGCACGGTGAATTTGAAGCGGATACGTTCTTCCCTGAAATCGATCCGGAACAATGGGAATTAACCGCTTCCGAACACCATTCCAAAGACGAAAGACATAATTACGACTTCACCTATCTTACATATATCAGGAAACCCGGGACCGGGAAATAAAAAATCTTCGGGTTATACTTTAATTCCTATACTCCTTTGTGCCTGCTTTGTGAGGCTCTGTGGTAAATAAAGCCCACAGCAGACTTTTTTCTCTATAAGGTTCCCAAAAAACAAAAAGGCTGTGCAATTACACAACCTTTTCAGAGCTTAGAGACAGAAAAATATTTACATTTTTCCGCTAATTGTATTTCTTCATGATTTTCTTCCACCAGGGTTTTACTTCCTGGCCATAACCATAACCATAACCGTAACCGTAACCTTTTTTGGAATCGGAATCATTGATCAGCATCGCCATGTTGGGTAAACGTTTTTCCCTGTAGAGATTTTCCGGGATTACCAGTAAACGCTTGTCCAGGTAGCCTGCACGGCATACGTACACAAATACATCCGCATGCTTGCTGATAAGCAAAGTATCCGTCACCAGGCTTACCGGGGCGGTATCCACAACAATATAATCATATTTTTCTTCCAGTTCTGCGAACAACTTTCCGATCTTGTCACCCATCAGCAACTCTGCCGGGTTGGGAGGAACAGTACCGGAAGTAAGTACATCCAGGTGATCAAATCCTTCTTTTTTAAATTTAAAGATCATGTCATCCAGAGATGTTTCGCCGTTAGTAAGGTAATTCGTGAGCCCCCGGGAATGCGGGAATTCCACATATTCCGTAAGCTTGGGGTTCCGGATATCCATACCCACAATCAACACTTTTTTACCCGACAACGCCAATGTTCCCGCCAGGTTGATAGACACAAAGGTCTTTCCTTCCCCCGCCACGGTTGAAGTTACAAATATCTTTCTTGCCTTATCACCGCTTATATTGGCCAGCATAAAATCCAGGTTGGTCCGCAAAATACGGAAGGCTTCCGCTGCACTGGTACGGCTGTCCATAGAAATAATCTCTTCATTGCTCAGGGACTTGGGGATATCTCCCAGGAAAGGCACCGTAAGTTTGCCTTCCACATCTTTACGTCCCTGCACCTTGGTATCCAACAGATCCTTTAAGTAAATTATCCCGAACGGGATCAAAAGCCCCAGGATAAATGACCCCAGCAGGACAATCTTCTTCTTAGGCCACACCGGCTGATCCGCGCCATAAGCGGAATCTATCACCTTGGCATTGGGAGCGGTTACCGCGAGGGAAATAGCAGTCTCTTCTTTCTTCTGCAACAGGTAGAGATATAGTGTTTCCTTGATTTGCTGTTGTCTCTGTATTCCTCTATACGCCCTTTCCTGTTCCGGAACGGCAGATATTTTAGAGTTTAAAAACTGTTCCTGTCTTTTTAATTCGTTTAGCGTGATGGTTTGAGAAGATTTCAGGTTGGCAAGAGTTTGCCTCAAATTCCTTCGCATCTCCGTAATCTGCCCGTCCAGATTAATGATCGTAGGATGATTTTCCGTAGAACTGCGCAACAGACGATTTCGTTCCTGTACCAGGCTGTTATACTCTGCAATCATAGGGGCGCTATTACCGTCTTCCGCACCTATGTTTGCGGGAATAAGGCTCCCGTTATTATTATTTTTATCCAGGTATTCTATCAGGTAATTCGTAAGCTGCAATTCGGTCTCCGCCACTACAATCTGCTTTTCGTACTCGCTGGACGTACCGAGAAAAATATTTGCCTCCGAATTGATATCCGTCAGTTTATTGGCCTGCTTAAAGTCCTCCGCATCACTTTCCACATCTCCCAGTTGCCTTTCGATTACTTTCAGCCTGTCATCTATAAAATCCGCCGTGTTCTTGGACAACAGGTTTTTATCGGCCACAACATCATCATTATACTGCCGGATAAGGGCATTCAGTATATCCTCTCCTTTCTCTTTGACGGCGTGGTCCAGGCTCAGGCTTATAACACTGGTGTTTTTGTTTACCGGGCCTATTTCCATCCAGTTCTGATAGGCCTGAACTACCTTACCCAAGGGGCGGACCACCACCACAATCTCTTCCCCAATAGGCTCCTCGCTATACTCCAGGTGCGGTATTACAGTAAGATTTCCCAGGTCCGAGGGCACCGCCTTGCCAAAATCGTATTCTCCCTGATTTTCCCCGTCCTCATCCATCAAAACAAAACGGTTCTCCGTTGCTATCTTTACGGTAAATGTCGTGTCCACCTGGTACAAAACGGAATCCGGCATAGAAAAGTTGACCTTAACCGGGGTTTTTTTATACACCTCGCGCTCTTTTATTCCTTCATTTACAAAATAGGAGATATTATGCCCCCCCTGCTTGATCACATTCTCCATCAAGGTCCTGGACTTTAATACCTCTATCTCGTTATCCACGCTATTGGTACTATTACCAAATAACACCCCAAGATCTTCAAAAGCTGACATTTCTGAAGACATTCCCCCGGATGTCTGGTCATCCTTAATGACAATAGTTGCCGTAATACTGTATTCCTCGGTTGCGTATTTCAGGTACACCAAAGCTATTATACCACATAACGCTACACTTAGGGCAAACCATTTCCACTTCAGGAGATACGGTTCCAGCTGATCGCGCAGATTGATATCATCTTCACCTGCCGGGTGTATGGGCTTCATTTCTTGATCGGATTGCATATAAAATAGGTATTATCTGGTCAATACGGATATGAGTGTTATGATTACGGAGGCCAAAGACACATAAACCGCAGAGTTTCTATTAAAGGCAGACGACTGCACCTGTGCCCCATTGGGCTCTACGTAAATCAAGTCATTCTGCTGCAGGTAGTAGTAAGGAGACTCCAGCATGTCTTTTTTGGTCATATCCACCCGGGCATACGTTTTCTCCCCGTTTTTATCCCGGATGACGAGGATATTATCCCTTTTACCGTACACCGTTAAATCCCCGGCCAGACCAAGAGCTTCCGGGATCGTTATACGTTCGTTGGGAATGGTATAGGATCCCGGCCTGGCAACCTCTCCCAGCACGGTTACCTTATAATTCATTATACGAATATTAACTATGGGGTCTTTAACATAATGTGCTATTTTGTTTTTCAGGAAATTAACAGCTTCATTCCGAGTCATCCCCCCCAGCTTCACCGTCCCGATTACCGGAAATTCAACATTCCCCTTATTATCTATCAAATAGGTTTGATACTGTCCCTGGCCTGCAGTTTTCCCGGTTGATCCCATATAGGCCACAATTGGCAGGTTAAAGGGGGCCACCGTTTCCAGGTCAAAAGCAGAGACCGTAATCGTCAGGAGATCATCCGGCTGCAACACAGGGTCATACACCACCTCACTGGCCAGCTTGTCTATTTCCTCTATATCCTGAAAATATACTATCTCTTTACGGCTGGCACAAGAAGCCATAAAAAGAACAGTTAAAAGTAATATGCAAAAAACCGGGGTATGACGTTGCACTAAAGGTTTTAATCTCATCATCTGACTTTTATAGCTTCACTTTTTTAACGGTTAAACATGGCAAAGCGTATATATTATTGCTGCAAATATAATATTTGTAGTGAATATGCGCCTATAATTCTTTAAAACATGTCATACATCTAAATATTTCCATCAGGCTTCACATATGGACCATTTAAAAAACAATATACACAATTTCATAAGTTATTTCTTTCAAAATGAATCGTATTACACGCTCAAAATAAAGATTTTTTTTCGATAAAAATTTATTTTTACCGTTAATTAGTTATGATCAAAAATCGCTTTTCCCAATATGTCAAAAATAAACCTAATATTTTTAAGCTACCCTAAAAAAATAAAGAGTTTGGTTACAAAAAATAAATATTAATTAAACACCATCTCTCTTATAGTTCTTATTTTTGTAAGAAATATATTCGTCATCAGATGACGACAGGGATATTCTACACAATTTTGAACCGTACATATCGTTTATGAACAAAACTTATAACTTATGCAAAAGGTAGTCCATGTTATTCTCACAGGAGGCGTAGGAAGCAGGCTTTGGCCACTGTCCCGGAAATCTATGCCCAAACAATACATCAGGTTGTTTTCGGAGTTTTCATTACTCGAACAAACCATACTGAGGAATACGGCCTTTGCTGACAAGTTATTGATCGTCGGAAATATGAATAACACGGCACTATCCGAGGCTTCTGTCCGAAGACTGGACATTAAACATGCTCAAACAATTGCAGAAACAGCCCCCCGGAACACTGCTGCAGCTATCGCTTTTGCCGCATTTGCATCCCGTTCCGAGGACCTTCTCCTGGTTACGCCTTCAGATCACGCCATTGACGATGATGACCTCTACCAAGAAAGTATTAACAGGGCTATCCATATTGCAAAACAGGGATATATCGTAACTTTTGGAATTAAACCCGAGAAACCGGAAACCGGTTATGGCTATATAGAATACAGCGGTGAAAATGTATTGTCATTCCGCGAAAAACCGGATGTGGAGACCGCCCGGGAATTTTTATCCAAGGGCAGCTTTTTGTGGAATAGCGGCATGTTCTGCTTCAAAGCAGGTCTGTTCCTGGAAGAACTCAAACTGCATGCCACGGATGTATACCAAGCTGCGGAAATGGCCTGGAAGCACAATAAAAACGGATTACCGGACAAAAAACTTTCCTTACAAATACCCTCTATCAGTGTGGATTACGCCGTAATGGAAAAGAGCAAAAAAATAAAAGTCATAGCGTCTCACTTTCGGTGGTCCGACCTGGGCTCCTTCGAATCCCTGTACAATTTCCTCAAAGAAAAAGGGCATCAACCCGATGCCCATGGCAATATGGTTATCGGAACGGACAAGCATACCTCGTTCATAGGGCTTAGTGACGTGATCTTTGTAAACACCCCGGATGCCAACCTCATCCTGACTAAGGAAAGATCACAGGACGTAAAACACCTCTATACCGAGCTGGAGAAAAATAGCTCCTCTCTAATAGAATAGTCCTTACCTGGATTCAATAGGCTTTTTCTTCCCCTTTCGCAACATTCCACACCGTGAGAAAAATAATCTTCAGATCCAGAAAGAACCTCCAGTTTTCCAGATACCAAATATCACAGGCCACCCTGTTCTTGATATCCGCCTCACATTCTATTTCACCCCGATAGCCGTTTACCTGGGCCCAACCGGTAATGCCGGGGCGTATAAGCTGGCGCACCAGGTAATTATTTATGATCTTGCTATATTCCTCATTATGTTTCATCATATGCGGACGGGGACCAACTACCGACATATGCCCCAAAAGCACATTGTAAAACTGCGGCAATTCATCCAAGCTCGTTTTCCGCAAAAATCCGCCTATCGGGGTTATCCTGTTGTCATGTTTGGTCGCCTGGACCTTATCGGAGTCCCGGTTGACATACATACTCCTGAACTTATAACAATAGAACTCTTTCTGATCGCGCCCCAGGCGTTTTTGTTTAAAAAATATAGGCCCCCTGGAATTCAGGCGGATTAAAACAGCAATTACAGGGAAAAGCCAACTGCATATCAACAGCAATACCAGGAAACTGAACACCACATCAAAGAACCGTTTAAGCATACGGTTGGGAAGTTCTTCCAGCGGTTCTTTACGCAGGGAAGCTGTCGGGATATTCCCGAAAAATTTAAACTCATACCTGTTGTGGAACTGGTAGTGAAAATCGGGAATAATCCGGATACGGATGCCGGCCTGGTCTATAAGTTTTACCATATCCTCTACATGCTGCCTTCCGTACCTGGGGTCCGTAAGAATTATTTCATTGAGTTTATGCTGTTTTAATATCTCTATCAGGTGATCCGGGTCTCCCAGGTAGTCTTCTTCCAGGTTCTCATTTTCCTCAGCATGCATATAACCTACCACGCTATAGCCCATCTGCGGATTATAACGGAACATTTCAGAAAACTGTTTTGCGGTTTCCCCGGCCCCCAGCAGCACCACCCTGCGTAAGTTATAACCTTGTTTGCGAAGATAGACCACTACCTTGTTTACAATTATTTTTTCTATAGTGAAACCGATCCCCAGAAAAAGAATATAAAACAACACAAATGTCCTGGACAAAAACAAAAGAGAACCCGACAAAAAATAAAACAATAACAATACCATGGCCTGCACAGCCAGCCCCTTATAGGTTTTAATAAGTATAAGGGGTAATATTTTTTTCTGGTAATACGCCTTATACAACCCGCTGTATATTCCGTAAACACACCAGGCCAGAACGAGGAGAATAAGCAACAAAACTTTCCGGTTCATCTGGAAGGGTAAATCATCAAGGCCCTCCAGGCCATATAGCGTACCGAAAAAAGCAAAGACTATAATGGTCAAATCCCCCACAAAGGAGATCAAAAACAACTTGTTAAAGTAGTGTCTCATATCGTAAATTTGCTCTTATAACTCTTTTTTTACCCATTTCAGCGTTACAGATCCGTTTATCCATATTGTGATCAATATATCTTTATGCGAAGATAAGGATTAAACACTACTTTAACACGTTTTTTCTTTCTTAGAAAAGCTATTTATCCGCTAAAATAAAACATTTTCTTATTTCAATCTTCCCCTTCATATGAATTAAACATTATATAAACATGGCCATTGCTCAATCTATCCGTTCCCTGAAATGTGCACTTTTTTAGCGGGCTGTTTTATTAAAACCAAACATCCATTCCAAAAACGCAGCAACCCGGTACTTATTATTTTGAGAAACAATTTATTCGATTATAATTACAAAATGCGCATAACCATCACTCCGGGTAAACATATTATGGGGCCTTCCCTGCGTTGCACAGCTTTTGATCAATGTAGGTGGTAAAGCACAGGCCATTGATCATATATTTTCGCATACCCATGTAAAACATTAAAAAACAGAAATATACACCTTACGACAGGTTAGTGACGGACGGGAATGTTATAGAAAGTTCAGGATTATTTTAAGTACTACAATACCCAAAGAATACACCAGAGTATCGGCCTGCATCCTTCGTTAACGGTATATCACAATTGTAAAACAAGTGAAATGAGAAATAATAAGGCCTATCAGGCCTTCAACAAGAAAAAAAGTTGTCAGCCTTTCCCAGCCCCCTCTTTCAACATCATCTTTTATTTACTATTAAAAAACGCCCTCCAAAGGATGGCGGGGAATTATATTTGACCCTGCCAATCGGCAGACCGGTATACAAATTAATCCCGCACTGTTTCTTACTCCATCAAATTAAAACATATAGATGTCACTTGATAACTTGAGTTATAAATTCCCCGAACTCTGTTTGAAATCTCTTTTTAGAGAATTTCAATGCTGTTTCTCGAATTTGTTGTTTATTGTAAATGGAAGATGAACTTTCAAAAGTATCTAACATGGTGTTGAGGGATTCTGCGGTTTGGCGTTCATAGCATAACCCGTTTGTGTCATTGATAATTTCTTCAGCAGCCCCCCCTTTAAATGCTATCACCGGAACACCGGTTGCATGCGCTTCTACCAGTACAATCCCAAAATCCTCTACTCCGGCATAAACGAAAGCTTTTGCCTTACTCAACAAGTCATGTGTTTTATTTTTATCGAGATAGCCCGTAAACTCGATATTCGAAGTGGCCATTGATCTCAGTTTTGAAGCTTGTGTGCCATCACCGACCACAATTAATCTCTTGCCATTTTGGGAAAAAGCATTTACAATAACATCAAATCTTTTGTAGGGTTCAAGCCTACCTACTGTAATATAATAATCACTCGACTCCTCTGAGATCGTAAAGTCTTCCACGTCCACCGGGGGATAAATAACAACACTATCCCGGTTATAGTGTTTTTTGACCCATTGTTGCACAAATATGGAATTAGCTATGAGATGATCCGGGTTCTGAGCACTCTCAACATCGAACTTTTGCAAATAACCTTTGAGGAAAGAAAATAATTTTAAAGGGCCTTTGAAATAGAGGTCAGCTTCTTCCCACACATACTTAAAATTACGCGCTTGCAAATAGCACACATGGATCTCCCCTCCCACACGATAGCCTTTACTGATGGCCCAGGACGAACTTACCACTAAGTCCACTTTGTTCTTACCTGTCTGCTTATTAAATAGTTTTACGATGTAAGGAAAAAGAGGCATCAACATCCTGAATTTAGTTTTGGTCATTAATTTAGATGTAATAACCTTAACTCTTTTTCCTGCAAAAGTTTTTAACTGGTTTTCCCCAGTCATTACATTGACATAACTATAGTAATAATCAAAGTCAAAAATTTCATTAATAGCAGTTGCTACGCGTTCCGCTCCACCATATTTATCCAACCAATCGGTTATAAAAGCTTTTTTCATGAGCCTTGAAATATTTCCATTATATTATGTTCAAATGTGTCAATTGCAAATTTTTCCCTGTTAGGGAAATCAATGAATCCGGGCTTTTCCGTATGAATTTTTAAAAACAAATTATACAAAGCAGAGGAATCATTACTCTCGTAAACAATTCCATTGTGATTATCTGAAATTATTTCACGCACCCCGGTTACATCTGCGGCTATATTATAGAGGCTGCAAATAGAGCTTTCAATCAGCACCGTCGGAAGTCCTTCGGATGATTCGATATAATCGCCAAATCCATTAAAGTTATTTTTCTCTTTATCAACCGTCGGAAACATAAAATAGTCCGCAAAATTCATCCAGGCCAGTATATCATTTCGCCAGCCCATCCAGAAGATACGGTCACTTAATCCATTTTCGTTACAATACTTAATCAATTGCTTTTGGTAAGAAATTTCGGCATCAGTTTTTGCAGCGCCACATAAAAATAAAACGGAGTTCGTTGCCTGCGGAGTAGTCTTTAGGTATTTCACAAAGCTGTATATGAGATGATGTACTCCCTTATGGGGCTTCATGAGTCCGGCATATAAGAAAGACGTATATTTTGACGAATCATCTTTTAGCAATGCATCAGCTTCAGATCTCACTTTTGATATGTCTATCTTTTCCTGGTATTGTACAAAATCAATACCATTATATAAAACCCTCTTTTTTCCCGATTCAGGCAGCGATTTGAGAACGTCCTCACTTACACAAAGCGTGTGTGTAAAAACTTTCAAAAAAAGCTTTGAAAGTCTCCCTGGGAGTCGATTTTTTCCGTGAAAATGCAACACACTGGTCTTTCGAAAGAAAATCACAGAAGCGAGCATCATGGTGGCTCCTCTGGGATCGCAGCAATACAGGTAGTCGTAATTTCTAAAGTTAATTTTAAAAATACTTCTGACATAAAAGGGTAAAAGCCCCACAAACAATGCTTTAAGAAAGGTTTTCTTGGTAAACCACGAATCTTCATCCCCGTATTTCAGCAAGACATCATGTGCCTTAATAGCCGTAAATACATCTACATGGCCGGAAAAGTTTTTTTCTATATTTCCAAAGCGGTCATCTACAGACAATAAAGTAACATGAAAACCATTCTCCTTAAGAATCTTACAAACGTTTAAGCTAATACGCTGTGCTCCGCTAAAAAAGGGATATGACTCAAATACTAAAACTTTTTTTGACATCTACAGGAAGATAGGGGGACGTTGATTAAACTTCATTGCATTAAATCTTTGTTATTTTAACTAAGCAAACAGATTTTCCTTTCACGTCGTCCAAAAGTATTTCAAGACTATTCTCCCTAAAAGAAACCTCATCGGAAGACTGTAAAATCGGTTTTTCCAACTCTTTATCACCGGAATCAGGTATACTATAACACGCTACCTTAACTTTATCATTTGCAGAAAAAGGAGTTTCAGAACCTATATTTTTCAATTTAATAAATGTATTTGAAAAGGATTTACCCTTACCGGTCCCGACCAATACATTAATTCCTTTATCCGAACTATAGGCAAAAGATATCAATTCCGGACTATCACTATCACTCTGTAATCTGGATTTCGTACTCTCTGCGTAATATTTATACGCCCACCAGATAGATCGCGGTTTACCATTTTGGCTTAAAAGACCATCCAGTGAATTATTAAAGCAATCCGACTTCTTATTGCTGTTTCTCCAACAGGCCTTACACGCTCCATCAGCTCCACCATCTTCTAATTGTTTAAAAAACAACAATGCCACCGAAGGAGAGTATTTGGAAGCATTTCCCATCATTTCATTGATAATGATTTTTTTTGCCCCTAATTTTTTATTATTGTTAATCCAATTTTCCCGAGCCCATTCTAAATTTTCTTTTACTTTGTAAATGGTCTGTTCTTTTTTATTCTCGTTTTCATGCCAACTGATAACATCTAGACGGATATTATTTTCTATACAAAAATTAAAAAAACGACTTAAATACCGTTTGTCAAAACGGGATATTGAGGGACCGGATATTATAGCCTTATCTCCTCCGGGCAAGGATCGTATCTTATCATGAATAGTTTTAAATACTTTAAAAAATTCTTCTTCAGTTCCACTCCAATAATCACGGAGATTCGGTTCGTTCCAAACATCATAAATAGCATTATTCCGGTGTTTGAGGTAAATTTTTTCAACTATTCCCAACAACCCCTTATCGTTCCTCGCCGGAGCCCTCCATTTCTTATTTTTATACTCCCTAGGATAAGAATAAAAACTCCCCAATGTAAGTATTGGCTTTGCATTTTGTTGCCTAATCCCACTGAATGTCCTTTGTTTCATAATTGGAGGTAAAGAACTCTTTCCCACTCTCCAGTATTTAGGCTCCAAATTATCTATAAACTGTTGATCCGGTTTGGCGTTATTAAAAGAGTGTAAAAAACCGACCATGGATTTTACATTAGTTTCCTTTTGAGCTACATCTACTGTAATATTCCTTGATGCCCTTTGTCCTGCACTCTTCGTTCTATTATTCTCTCCAATCTCTGTATTTTCAACGGATACTGAATCCTGACTCATCGAAACCACAAGAGATAAATTTTCATCGTCCTCTGCTGTGGCATTATACCATGTTACTCCCCCTACACATACGCATACAAATACTATCAAAGAAACCTTAACTTTATTGTTCATAATCACACATTTTTACCATTCCTCCTCCGGATAAAATTCCTTAACAACCTCAAATGTCAAATCTTTCACCAATTTCATCTCTTCTTCAAAGACCTTTCCTTTCCAGCTTTTTAACATTTCCTTGGAGTCTCTCTTTGTCTCCGACTTATTACTAGTGTCTACAGCATTTTTATTCTTTGTACTACTCTCAATATAACTATGAACACTATCGGAAAATTGCAGACCGGCAAAAGCAAACATTTTTTTAAACTCCTCTAAGGGGTTAGAAGCCAAATCTTCCAATCTAACAAAATAATAATTGGGATTATTTCGTTCCTTCATCAAAAACTTATACACCAACATATACTCCGTAATCGCATATAAAGCGCTATTATTTGGATGTCTTTTTAATACCTCTCCAATCAGTTCACTCGCTATGGGGTATAAACTCTTCTGTGCATAGAAGTTCGCATAAGGCTCCACTCCCCAATTCTGCTTCTTCATACTGTAATAGTAAAAATAAGGATGCTTTAACATCACTATCACCTTTACGCCATACTTTTCACTCAAATAAGAAGCCGATAGAGAAGCTAGAGGATCTTTATACACCACACTTTCTGTCTTAAATTTAAGTTTATTTTTTAAACTCTCAAAATTAGATCTATCTCTGAACAAGACTCTAACCAATCGCATTTTAAGACTTTCATCTGAAAAATTGGAGAACAAGTTTTTAACCAAATCCCATCTAGATGCCCCGTTTATCGCATGTTTTCTACCATAAAGTGTAGTCATAAAATCCATCTGCACATCGATAAAAGCCTTATCTAAGATTTCCTTTTCATGTGGCAAAATGTTCTCCTCTGTAAAGTAAGGATACCAAAATCTCCGAATGTACTTTAATCCTTGATCCCTACTAAGTGGTTCAAAATAATACGCTGTACCTTTGGCAGACACCAAAACCTTTCCAACAAATGTTGTACCGGAACGCCTTACACCGGTGACCAGTATTTTATTAGCTCTTTGAAGTTTAGACATAATAGTTTAGTGTTGTTTCCAAACTGACAAATCCAAATTAATTAACCCTTCCAATAATTCGACATCCTCTTTAAATCTCGATTTAAAAAAGTCATACTCCTCTGGTGTAATTTTAATTGGCTTTAAATTTTTACTCTTAATATAAGCACTTACACCCTTAGGAATAAATTGTTTTAAACGTACGAATAAAGGGTTTCTGTTTGTAATAAGTTTTTGCATCCATTTCGATTTGGAATCTCCTGTTTCATTATACCTTTTCTCCGTATCCAATCTTTCCATAGGCAACTCTAAAAATTCTTGAATATCATTTATCCCGGACTCCATATCCTTGACCAAATGTTCTAAAATAACCACCTTTATTTTATCCGGGCTGTAATTCTCGTAATAATATTTTACCTGTTTATAATAAGAACTTACTTTGGTATGTTGCCATACCCATTCCCAATTAGCTTCTTCTCTTTCTTTTTCTGCTTCTATCGCCTCTATAAAAGATCCTTTTTCACGTAAATCTCTTCTTAAATGCGAATACATGGAAAAAGCACGATTTACCGGATTTCTCAACATAATAATTAGCTTTGGCAACCTATCCTTCGGATAGAGTTCTTTTATTTTTTGAATTGTATTCTCATAGTAATACAAATAGTCCACAGAAGCATCACAAAATACCTGTCCTTTTTCTGCTTTGGGAAAAAGTTTGGAATAATCTTCTAAAGTCCTTGTAATTCCATAATTGGTAAAGTCATCTCCAGGTCCCTGAAAATTCGGAGTCATTCCAGAAAAAAAACGACATTCTTTTATTTCCGGAAGAAATACTTTAGAATGCTGAGCTAAATAATTAGCTAATGAAGTAGTACCACACTTAGCCGCCCCAATTATAATAAAATCGGGTAAATTATACTTTATATTTTCTATTGTAACAACCATAACTTTCTATTGCTCCGGATTAAATTGAAATCCCCTTGACATTGATCCCCATACCAATTTAAGTGCTTCCATCTTATTTGTCTTACGAGAAAATGCCCTGTAGTTCGCTCCTATAAAAAATCTGATAATTTTCCCGTATTCTTTGTGTTTTCTATAGGTAAATACTCGATTACGATATCCGTATTTGTATTTCCAAAATTCCTTCTCCGGACAATCACTTAAACTAGCATTATAATTAGAAGCCGTTTTATGAATTACAACACTGTCATTTGCCAATACAGCCTTATACCCAGTTCTAGTAATACGCCAACTGTACTCCATATCATCACACCAAATAAAAAAGTCCTTGTATGGATACCCTACTTCTTTCACCACTTTATTCGGAATAAGCATAGAGACAAAGGAACAGGATATCACACTCTCGTAATTCTTTACATCATCTTGGACATCTGATTTTTCCGGAATATTCATTTTGTGAAGGTTTCCGTCTGTCCAAACTACTTTACTACAAGAAAAACCCAAATTCTCTATATCCTCAAATGGTCCTAAAAGCTTATCTAAAGCAGTAGGTGTTACTATCGAATCATCGTCCATCAACCACATATAATCATACCCCTGCTCTGATGCGTATTTAATTCCGTGATAAAAACCTCCGGCTCCACCCGAGTTTTCCTTCAGCAAAAGCTCCTCCACCAAAGGATTTTCCTGGGATTTTTTAGTCAAATAATCATGAGTATCATCCGTACTGGCATTATTTACCACAATTACCTTCTCTAATTTCCTGTCAGAAACCAACAAGGCACCTACCACCTCTTTTAGGAGAGCTAAACGGTTAAAGGTTACAACTACTGCAGCTACTTTTTTGTTTTCCATTTTTTTGGTCTAATTAAAATCGGCTCAAACTCCGGTATTAAAACTAAGTTCTGAATTTAATTTTGGAAAATTGCATTTTCCTTTCCTTAGGTAGATAAATATCCTTATGAACCTTAAGGGTATTTGTATAAAAAAGTTATATCGTACTTCGGTAGTCCAATCACCATAAAATTTAGCGTTTTGTGTAGCATCCTATATGTCGTTCAAATTCTACGATGCATTATCCATGTTGAGGTAATATTTCCTGTTTTTAGTTTTATCTATTAAAACATACATTCCAAAGGATATAAATGATAAAATCAAAATAGTATACATTGTTATTGTTATTACAAAAACACTAAAAAATAATATCGACATATATAAATATGACGTATTCTTATATCTAAGAAACAGAAATAAAGGAACGAAAAGAAAAGGAACTATATAAACTGATAATAGCAACAGTCCCCCGTCTGAAAGTATTGTAAATAAAGAATTACTACTTCCCTCTCCTGTTTTTCCATAACCAACTCCTAACATCGGATTTCTCGTCCAATCCTGAATGCTTTCATATATTCTTACCTCTCGTGTTGCATAAGAATCCGAACTTTGTTTTTCACTAATAATATTTAAGAATAAATTTAGGATAACGACCAACAAGATCGGAAAAGAAACGACCTTCAATAAGACCAGGAATTTATTTCTGGTTTTATTAAAAACAAATAACACACCTACAAATCCTGCTAAAAACAATTGCCCCGTTGTTGTAAAGGTCGAAAGCATAGCTAATAATAACACTATCAACTTTTTCCTATTTCTATGGTCCTTTTCTTTTAAGAAGAATTCAAGTAAAAAAGCAAAACAGAGATGAAAATTATATATAGGCCCTTCTGCGAATATTGCAGTATTCCTATCTATACTAAATCCGAAAATAGTAGCCATCTGGGTTTTAAAATAAATCCCGTAGTAATTCGATATAAATTTTTCCCCTCCCCAGGGTATTACAAAATTTCCCGTGGGCTTCAAAACAGGGAAAGCAGTAGTCAACGTCCACATTATTAGCGAAATAATCGAGATATAATAAATCAAAGTACTATACTTTTGAAAGAGAGATAAATAGGGTCTGATCTTATAATTAAAGGTTAAAAAATAAACAATGAATAAAGGCAACAAACATAAAAACCTATAAATGAAACTGATCTTATTATATGCCTTTAAATACAAAGCGATCACAAAAAACGCGTAACACAATACGAACATGATCAATTTCACCGGATTGAAAGTAACCTTTTTAGTCCCTCCAAAAATAATCAGTAAGACCAGTAATATCATTGGCAGAACACTTCCCACAATAGAAGGCACAAAAAAGCTGTATACACTGGCAGCATCTATAATCATATAAGCCGCCAGTGTATATTCTAAAATTCTTATTAATTTATTGACTCTGATCATTTATAAACTGTTCCACATTTTAAATCCTATTATACTTATTCATTTACATTCAACTCTCTGCGTACCTTTACCAATGCAGAACCTATTACCTGATGCATATCGTAATATTTATACTCTGCCAAACGTCCGCCAAAAATAACCTTAGAATAATCCTCTGCTTCCTTTTTATAATTGGAATACCTTTGGTTATTCTCTACATTATTTATAGGGTAATAAGGCTCAGACCCTTCCGTCCATTCTTTTGGGTACTCCTTGGTCACCACTGTTTTTTTCTGTTTCCCAAATTCAAAGTGTTTGTGTTCTATGATTCGAGTGTAAGGTACTTCTCGTTCAGTATAATTTACCACGGCATTTCCCTGATAATTTTCCAGATCTAAGGCTTCGGTTTCAAACTCTAAGGAACGGTATTCTAATTTACCGTATTTATAATCAAAAAATTCATCTATCTTCCCGGTAAAAACTATTTTATCTGCCAACATATCCCAGTTAGGTTTATCCTTAAAATAGTCTATTCCTAACTTTACCTCTACACCTTCCAGCATCTTATCTAGCAATTTATTATATCCTCCAATTGGGATTCCTTGGTATCTATCATTAAAATAGTTGTTATCAAAAGTAAAACGCACAGGCAATCGCTTTATGATAAAGGCGGGTAATTCTGTTGCCTTTCTTCCCCATTGCTTTTCCGTATACCCTTTAATCAATTTTTCATAGATATCCTTACCAATGAGAGAAATAGCTTGTTCTTCCAGATTTCTAGGCTCTTTTATCCCTTCCGCTTCCATCTTCTCCACCGCCTCTTTGCGTTGCTCTTCAATCTTGGCTTGCGCCTGTTCGGGCGTTGTTACTCCCCACATTTGGTAAAAGGTATTCATATTAAAAGGAAGGTTGTACAGTTCTCCTTTATAATTGGCAACGGGACTATTGGTATAGCGATTAAACTCTACGAAGGAATTTACATAATCCCAAATATCCTTGTCATTGGTATGAAAAATATGTGCTCCGTATTTGTGTACATTAATCCCTTCTACCTCTTCACAATAGACATTTCCTCCAAAATGGGAGCGTCGGTCTATAACTAGACACTTTTTACCATTTTTGGTAGCTTCATGAGCAAAAACACTTCCAAATAAACCTGCTCCTACAATTAGATAATCGTATTTTTTCATCTGTTCTTTTTTTGGTCTTCCAACTTATTTTTTTCCAAGGATTTTCTTTGCTATGACCTTCGGAACTTCTTTATAGGTTTCTTTTTTAACTTTCTGTATAGACATTCCTTCACTTTCACATATCTCCAAACACTCTTTATACAACCTCTTATCATTTAACTTCAACCAGGCCATTTGACGATAAAGAATATTCCATTGTGCAGGAATTTGCCGATCTAAGAAAAATTTATTTGCTCTAGCAAATACAGAAACCCTAGTTTTAATCTTCGCCTCAGAAATTCTAGCAGTACTCACTGAACCGAGTCTTACGGTTATACAATACACTGTTCTATCGTCTACAATAATGTTATCACTATAATACCCTACACAATATGAAAAAGTCGTATCATTATGTATAATTGTCTCGTCAAATCTTATATGATTTTGGACAATTATTTCTCTTTTTACCATTTTTGCCCAAGGCTCTCCAAAGAGATATTTTAATTGCAGCAGTCCCTTTTCCGGTTCGTTGCGATATAAATCAATAAAATTTTGTAAATGCTGTGCCCTATTCTTTGTGGGCCGTAAGGTATCCGTATCTACACTATTGGCATTAAAGAATATCAAATCCGCATCGGAGTCCTTATACTCTTCTATAACATCATTTAAACACGAATGAAAAAAATCGTCAGAATCTGCGAATAAAAGCCATTCCCCTTTCGCATTTTCCAAACCTACATTTCTCGCAGCTCCCCCACCTTTATTTTCTTTTTGGAAGAAAACTCTAACATTATCTCTGTTTTTTCCCGGGAAGTTGTCAAAATCTACCAACTCAGCCGAACTTTTATCATCTACAATAATAACCTCCAAATCATCTCTTTGAGGGATAGAATCTATACACCTCTGTAGCAAGGCAGGCACGTTATAATGAGGTACTATTATAGAAATTTTGATTTTATTCGGCTTCATTTTCTAACTATTTTTTCTATGATATAAATCCCAAACAACAGTTTATCAAAAAAAACGGATATTACGCAATATTATAGTTGAATGCTTAGTCATTATTAAGTTTTTTATTTAGGTTTTCAATAACACTTGTAAAATTTTGCTGCCTCAATTCAACATAATCTTTTCCTATTAAAGCTGCTAATTTTTGATCGTTTAAATCCTCTGAGCTCAATGTTTCCATATCTAGTAGATTCTCACTCATCTCATTATTATTAAAAAGCTCTCTCAATTTATCATGATTAGCTATATCCGTTAAAGCCAATGGAACACTTCCAGCTTTCAGCCCAAGTAATAGTACATGCAAGCGGTTACTAATTATATAATTCGCCTTAGAATATAAAGATACAGCATCGTCCAATGACAAAATAGAGTCTTTTAATTCAACATCAATTTTACCTTGTAATAATTGATATATCTCTCTATTAATTTCCTTATCAAATTCCACTTGATAGGCTAAAATAAACTTATATCCAGAAAACACATCCACAACAGTTAGCAATGCTTCTTTCAGCTTATTCATATAGATTTCATCTCTTACTTTCCCTACCAATGCCCCTCTAAAACTCATAACAATGATATTATCGCTGGTATTAGAATCCGATAATATGGGATGAAATTTTTCCACATCATACGCCCAAGCCAAATCCGGCATTAATATGGTATTATCAATGTTAAGCTGCTCTTTGGCATACGCCAAAGATTGCGGATCACGCACTCCTAAAAAAGAACATCCTTGATATTTAAACCTATAATCATCCTTTACTTGTTCAGAGAAAGGACCTAAGGATATCCCGATCGTAAAATATTTAGTCCCCAAAACCTTATAAAGTGTTTGTAGCAATGAAGATGCTGCCTTCTTTAATGAAATTCCATTTTCTTTCTGCTTTGACAGATTAAAAACATGTCCAGGGACACCCACCACATATTTATTTGCACCATTGAAAAGATTTCTGCACAAAAACGCAAAAATAAACCATTTATAAATCGTAATCTTCTGTTTACTAATTTGTTTAACATTCTTATCTAAACCAGAAAGCAATTGAGTTAAATACTCTTTTGGCATGTCTATATCATCCACAAAAACTTCTCCGTATCTCGATAATACATCTAGCAATGCTTTATTAATCAATAAGTCCCCTACATTTTCAAACTGAGTACGACCTCTGTAAAAAAACACGTTTTTTCTCATTATTAATCCCTATAAAGTTTGTGACTTAATATCTTCCCTTCTTTAAAGACTCCTATTTATAATTAATTTTCACCAATTCCGAACTCTCTCATATAGCTGTTTCCCAAACTCCGACCATGTGTGTTTCGATATAAGGTCATTTATTTCATCCTGCTTAGTAGGTAATACACCCATTTCTAAAATAGAACTAATACTCTCAAAGTCCTTATAACTCAATATGTAGTCAAGATCCGCCAACTCTTTAAAAGCACCTACATCCGGACCAATTACCGGTGTACCATAAGGAATGGTTCTTATTAAGGCTCCTGAATTTAAAACACTACTCCCAGTGTATGGGAAAAACACATACCTAGAACTTTTGTGAAATTTCATTAAATCTTCTTCTTCTAGATACATATTATACATTGTAATACGCTCTCCATACTTCATTTTATAACTCTCATATAAGTCTTCCGTATCAAAACGCCCTACTACACAAACTTTATAAGGATAATCTCCTCCTACAAAAAAATCCAAAAACTTATTTATCCCTTTACTCGCTCTATATGTCCCCCATATAAGAAGATCATATTGAACTTCCTCATCATTTTTATCATCAATCATCTCATTCACGAAAAAAGGGTGAAAAAAATTAAACATTGGTTTTAGCCGATTACGAAGGTATTTTTCGCTCTCGGTAGTATGCGTGATGATCAAATCAGCATATTTCACCATCATTTTCATAATCGAATTTGAGGCTGAAGATACCTGTTTATGGGGGTGTACATTATGATGTGTCCAAATAATTTTTTTCCCAAAAATTTTGCCTATGAAAACAAAAAAAGCCACCAAGAACACTTGTTTTTTACTTGACAGATTTTCAATCCAATTAAATAAATAGATATCCGATTTAAAAAAATACTTAAAGAATTTACGAAAATTTGCTAGATCATTCACTCCATAATTCACAATATCAAAATATGGGTGAAGACCTTCACATAAATGATAAACATACGGACTCTTACTTTCCAAGTTTTCCGTATTCCTCATGGGGTAAATACATATCTTCTTTTTTGATTTCATATTTCAATCTCCCTTTTATTATTCAAATCATTATAAACAACCATTAGATTGCAAGATTTGTATTTACTTTTTGTCGTAAGTTATTCAAAATTCTTTTTTGCTAAATCGATAACCAACGGATGATTCTTAATCACATTTTCATGAATGTCATTGAGGTGCTCAAAAAATGATTTAACCACATTCTGATAATCTGTCAAATTAGTATAATCCAGCACAGTATATTTAGGATCTGCTCCAAAAAGTTTTACTAAACCAGTAAATTTATCTTGATATGACACCCCAAGCATGGGTTTCTTTAATGAGAGTCCGGAAACACCAAAATGCATTCTACCTGTAAAAGTAAAATCAACCAAATTAAGGTAAGGTTTCAATTCAATTCCATTACTAACCCGTTCAGTATAGTATGAAGGATAATCCAATTTCATTCTATTAAATAACATTTCCGCTATATCTTTGTCACTAAAAACACCACGTTTTGTCCTAGTATCGTGATAAAGAAATGCATATGCACATTTCTCATGCTCTTGAAAAGCTCTTAACACTACCTCTATTTGCTCCAAGTACTTATCCAAACCTAACTTTCTTGCTTGGATGGCATTTGGACATATGCCCGCTATAAGTTTACCTTGCTTTTTCTGCTGCTCTACCCAAATTTCATAGCTATCATCATGTAAATCAACTTTAGGACATAAAAAAGCGATATCCGCTACTTGTATAATACTATTGGCAGGAAGAAACTCCTTAGCTCTCATATAAGAATCTATATCCCTGAGATTATACTTTATTAGAGAAGCTCCTTTAATCATTGCTGATTTAATCCTATCAGTAACCCGATTGTTTAAACTAAATCCTTTAATACTAGCCTTTAAACCTTTTCTGGAAGCAAAACTCAGTAACTTAATTTTTTGAAGAGGGCGATATTCGCCATATTCGCCATCCATATTATCTGCACCTAAAACATGAACTTCGGAATATTCTTTTAAAAGAAAATGATACTTACCAAAAATCTTATAATCCACATTATCCCACGCACTTAAAATATCAGGTCTTTCGATTTTTATATCCGTATAGATAGTTACTTTACGAGGATAATAAGCCTCTACAAATGCGGCTACCATCAACTCATCGCCGAAACTACCACTGAGGTTCGTAGGAGGCAAAAGAAGCACTGCCCCAGTATTCATGTCTTTGGGAGAAGACACAAAGAAATTTGTAATAAAATATCGGAAATCGTCTAATTTTAAGTAAAGATCCAGTTTCCTTATTCCAGGAAATAGTTTTTTTAATTTTTTTTTCATATCTACGTTTTGTTATTTCTCCCCAACAGTAATCCTATATTTAATTTTACACTTACTTAATACCTTATTTATAATATCTGAAACCAATACTTTCTCTCTAGAGTTAAAACCAACAAAAAATAGAACGATAGGATAAATAATTAAAAACAGTGCTGCAGTCAAAACAAACCTAAACTCAAAATTAACATAAGAAACAAACAATAGAAACGGTATCGCAACTAGAAGGAAGGGTAACAATATACCTACTAAAACATGTTGGAGATATCCCCAAACATCTAATCCCGCAAGCCTATTCAAGAAGAACACTCTTAAACTACAGGCTACAACCTCAATACAACAATAACTAACCAACACAGAATAGGAAGCACTACCACTATCTAGCATGAAATAAGCAATTGGCAAATTCATTAAAATAGTGCCTCCAACTACAATCTGATAAATCTTAACCTTTCCAGTAGCCTGAACAGCAGACTGCAACCCCGCTGTTGTCTGATTAATAAGTGCCCCAATTAACACCAATCTACAAAATATAACGGTATCATTAGGAACATTCTCTAACCATAATGTTAAGATTGTTGGCATTTCAAGTATAGCGGGCACAGCCAATAGTGCCAATAAAAAGAAACCAAATTTACTCGCCATAACAGAAAGCCTTATCATTCTTCCCCTATCACCCATTCCCTCGCTTTTCATAATCTGGGGATTAAGTGCTCTTAACATGGTACTTGAAAAAAACAACATTTGAGAATTTACTTGATTTGCTATACCATAAGCCGCATTGACTACTGTGCCAAAGAATAGATTCAATATAACACCTATCCCTTGAGTTCTTCCAAGAAAACAAAGAGAGCCAAAAAGATTCCAACCAGCAAAACCTCCCAACTCCTTAATCAAAGTACCATTAACATTCTTCACACCCCGTAACGTGCATTCCTCATATTTTCTTAAGGTATAGGCAGCGTACATAGAAAAAGTAATAATACTAACTGATGCTGTAAAAAATCCGTACAATATTAACTTATCTCCTTCCAAAACATAAAGAGACAAGGCTATAATTAATTTCAAAAAAGTTTCTGATAAATTAACTATAGCTACCATTAACATATTTTCATGAGCTATTAGTGAAGCCGAAAAAGGAACTACTACTACTGTAAAAAATAATGTAAAGCTCATATAGTGGTAAATTACTTTGGCTGCTTCAATTCTATTCTCAGGAATATTTAGAAACCCATCAAATAAAAACAAACCTATTACCTCCAAAACCAAGACCAAAATAACTCCAATGACAATATGAAGTAATAAACTATTAGTAAAAACCTCCTTTTGCTTCTTAATATCATTATTCCCCTGGTAAAACGATAAAAAACGTTGGGTGGAGGTTGCCATTGCATTCTTCAAAAAAGAAAGCATAAGAATCACCCCTGCCACAAGGCTAAACACACCATAATCCGTACTCCCTAAAGCATTAAGTATAAGCCTCGTAGAATAAAATCCGACTACAACAGACACGGCCATACGGCCATATAAAGTCAAAGTATTAAAAAACACTCGATTTGCTGCGTTCAATGATTACAATTTAAAATTTTAATACTCGGTTCTAATCTAACAACTTGGGCTGATGTTTCTCCAACATATTATAAATATGCTTTACATCTTAGGGTTTTCCCTTTTATATTATTAAAAAAGCATCTTTGGTATATACAAAAATAGTTCGCTTTAGCTCAACAAATCCGGTGAACTTGTCTACCTCAATATTTCCGAATACCTCCTATCGTACAGGGCTTCAAAAGATCCTAAATGCGACCAGAAGAATTGCTTAAAAACTACACGGATTGTTTTAGATCGCTCCATCACGGCCTAGTCCACCGAAATAGAGCGTATTTTCCAGAGAGAGTTCTTCGTCCAAAAAGCCGTCTTTTGCATTTTCCCAAACTACCTAGGCTTTTTCATATCCCTCTCGTTCGTATTCCTTCAATTCTTCTAAGAACACCGATGCTTGAAAACGAAACATTCCCGAATTATACAAAAACTTCCACTTTATCCTGGTTTAGTTTTTCTCTAAAAGATGTCACCAAATAGGCCTCTTCTATATCCTCGTAACCAGTTTCTGGACGGAGTGAATGTATTCCAAAGGCAACTATATGTCCATCCCTGGCCTTTTCGACTCCGGCCTCCATTGCCTTAAAGTAAGTCTCCGTTCCTTCTATCGTATGGTTGTAAGGGAGGACTATAAGAATTATCTTCAGGTTCTACCGCAAAAGCCGAAAACGCAATAGCTGCCGTCGTATTTCTAGGGGGTTATCGATACAATGTTTTTATACGAAAGCCCACAAGAAATCATCGTTTTATGGCTTAAATGGTTATTGTCTTTTCCCCCTACGACAATAACTCGATCTAATACAGTTCGGTTTCTTTCTATTGTCATTTCAAATAAAGATTTTCTGTTAAATAACCCTAAAACTGCTTGGGGATTTTTTGGGGATAATTGCCATAGACGACTCCCTACTCCTCGGGTTAACAGTACGCGTACGATCTTCATTGTATACAGTTATTAGTTGATTGTTCATTAATGGTGATTAGTGATGGTTACGAGAGACTATTGCCCAACCCCAATGGTATACACTTCAAATCCCTTCTCACTCAAAGCAGCACTATCCAAAATAGCCCTGCCATCAAATACAAAAGAAGGTTTGAGCATATCCTTGTAAATCTTGTCCCAGTCATACGTTTTAAACTCATCCCATTCCGTAAGTATGGCTACCGCATATGCATCTTTTACCGCTTCGTAAGGATTGTTGACTACAGTTACCCGACTTCTGTTCTCTTCTTCACTCCTGGTGTTGAGATAGTCCAGATCGGCATAAATCTGCTCTGCAGGCACCTTAGGATCGTAAACCACGATCTCCGCCTGTTCGTTTAAGAGGTAATCCGCCACATAAATAGCCGCAGACTCCCTGGTATCGTTAGTATCCTTTTTAAAAGCCCAGCCCAGGAAAGCGATCTTTTTGCCGGAAACCGTATTATAAAGCGTGCTCACCATGTGGTCTGCAAACCGTCTTTTTTGATGATCATTCATAAGAATGACCTGCTCCCAATAATCGGCCACTTCGGTAAGGCCATAAGATTTAGCTATGTATACCAGGTTCAGAATATCTTTCTGAAAACAAGACCCCCCAAAACCTACAGAAGCTTTGAGGAATTTTGGCCCTATACGACTGTCCGTACCTATAGCGCGGGCTACTTCGTTAACATCGGCCCCGGTCTTTTCACACAGCTCCGAAAGCGCGTTGATGGAAGACACCCGTTGTGCCAAAAATGCATTGGCGGTGAGTTTGGACAACTCGGAAGACCACACATTGGTCGTAAGTATATTTTCTTTGGGCACCCAATAGGCATAGACATCCACCAGCGCCTGGATAGCCTCGGCATTATCTCCACCGATAAGTACGCGATCCGGAGCGTGAAGATCTTCTATAGCCGTACCTTCGGCCAGAAATTCCGGGTTAGAAAGGATATGGTAATTCACCTCGTTACCGGTATTGTGCAATATGCTTTTTAAAGCCTCCGCGGTACGTACCGGGAGCGTGGATTTTTCCACTACAATCTTGTCGTCTTTTGCTACCCTGGCAATCTGCCGGGCACAGAGTTCGATATATTTCAGATCTGCCGCCATGCCTTTTCCCTTACCGTAAGTCTTGGTAGGTGTGTTTACCGAAATAAAGATCATTTCCGCTTCATCTATGGCCTCGTCCACCTCCGTGGAAAAGAATAGATTTCTCCCTCTCGCTTCCGCCACCACTTCACTTAACCCCGGCTCGTACACCGGTATTTTATGGACATCCTCATCATTCCATGCGGCTATTCGTTTGGCGTTGATATCCACTACTGTAACTTTAATATCCGGGCATTTCTGCGCTATCACGGCCATGGTGGGCCCGCCTACATAACCTGCCCCTATACAACAGATCTTTGTTATTTTCGTACTCATTTTTTATTTATATTGATGACTCTGGTATTCCCCCTCTGTAAATATTTTCCGGGTTAACCTTATCTTCCTTAATTTACTCAAGAGGATCTTCAGCATCCAAAAGTACTACTCTGCATTTGCAAAAGCAATTAAAAAATCACAGTACCTACAACGGGCATTTTACGGATAAATTATATTCCGGATGACGCAATTTGATACAACTTCCGTGCTCCTGCCCGGGAAACGTGTAAACCCGAGAATTATTAAGTCGCAAACAGTGATGCGATAGTACTAAAAAAATACGTGTTTACCTACTTCTAATGTAAGATTTAAATAAGAAATTACAATTTATTAAAAAGCCAACAACAGGTTTGACAGATTAACAAAAATGGCCCGTCGAAAACTCAGATTTCACCTTTATATGTTCCGGGGTACTGTTTATCAAACTTGTAACATCTTGGTTAGCCGGAAAAAAGTAAAACCGGGTTTTCGGGCATGGTCCTTAAAATTCTATTGCTCTTAAATCTTAAATTTTTTAATTATGGCTGTTAAATTTAACCCTGTGCCCCTTAAGAATCCCGGGGATCCGGAGGGTTTTACGCCACTGCCGTAACCACTTCGGCCACCGATGTAGATATACTATCCAACCTGATCTCGGACGGTTCCACATTACACCGAGCCTCTCCGGGCTGCAGGTCCGGAGGTCAGAAAGCGGCAATGAAACTACTATAGTTATTAGGCTTCCCGGTTATATAGTCAACACTTTATTATACAGCAACTTAACAAGCTAACAAAGTAAAAGTTTACAGAAACCATAGTGACTGCAATAATCCCGACCCCATATTCTCATTGGGATTACCGGGAGCAGGGTTTTAACCTCCAACCGGATAATAAAAACTAACGATATACCGAAGTTTTATCTTCCCTGTATTTTCCGTTATTGCATCTGAAAATATAGTTTCGTGTGTAAAGAAAAGGTCACGGATATCCGGGTCACCGAACATAAAATCCCACAGCCTGTGTACAATGTACGCGATTAAGGTACTACCATCCGGGCGCACCCTGTCTGCTCTATAATGTCTACCCCCCAGGCGCTTCCGGAAAGCGCCATGATGAAATTCAGAAAAAAACGAACTCAAAATTACCGGATCGTATAAATAAGTGACCTGATAACACTATTTAAGATAATTTTACACTCAATATGCGTATACCTTATACTTTTTGTCGCAAAGTGACGTTATTCGGTAATAAAGGTTAATCCCCGGAATCAACTTAACCATACAACTTAAAAATAGCGCTATGTTTACAGAAAAAGATCAACAACAACTACGCAAAAAGGGAATTACAGCAGAAGAAGTACAAAAGCAAATCGAAATCTTCAAAGAAGGTGTACCTTATGTCCATCTCGTGGAGTCTGCTACTTTAAACAACGGTATTATCCCGGTCTCAACGGAAGATAAACAGCATTATATCTCTCTTTATGATAAAGAGAAAGAGATGCTGAATGTCATGAAGTTCGTCCCGGCCTCGGGAGCAGCAACACGGATGTTCAGGTCATTATTTAAGTTTCTCGATGAGTTCAAACCGGAAAGGGATACGCTCAACACCTATATCAACCGGGAAAAAGACCAGGATATCCGGACTTTTTTTGTCGGACTGGAGAAATTACCTTTTTACGACGAAGTCATACAAAGTATCAAACGCAGATCCCCGGATTTTGAAAATTTACCGGATGACCGGCAGAAATATCTTTTTGTCCGGGAAATGCTGGGAGAAGACGGCCTGAATTATGGTTCTTTCCCGAAGGGCTTATTACCGTTTCATAAGTATAAAACACATAGTGCCACTGCTTTTGAAGAACATTTATACGAAGCCGCACTTTATAGTGCTTCCAATAATACAGCGCGTTTGCATTTTACTATTTCGGAAAAGTATGCCCATAAATTTGATGCCGAATTTAACAATATAGAAAGTTATGTAGAAGAAAAAAGCGGCACCCGCTTTAATATCTCTTTTTCCTATCAAAAAGGCTCAACAGATACCATTGCAGTTACTCCCGAAGATAAAATTTTTCGTAACGGCGATGATTCTCTGTTATTCCGGCCTTCGGGGCATGGCGCACTGGTGGAAAACCTGAACGAACAGGATGCCGATATCATTTTCGTTAAAAACATAGATAATGTAGTGGTTTATCGCTATAAACACGAAATGGCCGATTACAAAAAATTGTTAGCCGGTATTCTGCTGGAATATCGCAATACCATTTTTTCATATGCAAAATTACTGGATGAAGAAGCGGTCACCGAAACACAGATCACCGAAATAAAAAACTTTCTGCAAGACAAAGTGAATACTCCCATAACTCCCGATTTTCACAAGTATACGCTTTATTATCAGGTAGCCTATCTGAAGGAAAAACTAAATCGCCCCATAAGGGTCTGTGGAATGGTAAAAAATGAAGGAGACCCCGGAGGAGGGCCTTTTTGGGTAAAAGATGAAAACGGCAACATCTCCCTTCAGATTATTGAAACGGCTCAAATAGATAAGAATAATAAAAAACAAATCAAGATCTTAAATACGGCCACTCATTTTAATCCTGTAGATATTGTATGCGGTATAAAAAATTACAAAGGAATTAAATATGATCTTTTGAATTTTGTAGACCCCAAACAGGCCTTTATCACTTCAAAAACAAAGGAGGGAAAGAAGCTCAAGGCCCTGGAACGCCCGGGGTTGTGGAACGGGGGAATGGCATACTGGAATACCATCTTTATTGAAATTCCTTTAATTACATTCAATCCGGTTAAAACAGTAAACGATCTGCTGAAACCGGCGCATCAGGTAAAAATAGACCATACTGTAGCCCGGAACAGTGTCCAGGAAACCATATAAACAGCATTTGGCCGGGTTTTACAACCCGCCAGAACCTTGTTTGAGCATGGTGGAAACGGGGAACTATTGTATAATGCGTTTACTTCGATATCCCGACATTTATCGGGAGCGGGAGAGCACCGTTTTGCCGTAGGTATTTCTCATTACAAGCTCAAAAAACCGGTCATTAAAGCAATCCCTTTGACACCGGAAGTAGTTGGTTTAGCGGCTCAACCATTCCCTTTAGCCGCTAACCGGGTTACTTTGACGGCGTAACCATTTAAGTTGACCGCTTAAGTAGTTGGTTTAACCGCTTAACCGATTGCTTTGACGGCGTAACCATTTAAGTGGACCGCAGAAGTAGTTGGTTTAGCGGCTTAACCATTCCCTTTAACCGCTTAACCGATTGCTTTGACGGCTTAACCAAATACGTTAACCGCGGAACTAGTTGGTTTGGCGGCTTAACCATTCCCTTTAACCGCTTAACCGGTTGCTTTGACGGCGTAACCATTTAGGTGGACCGCTTAACCAAATACGTTAACCGCAGAAGTAGTTGGTTTGGCGGCTTAACCATTCCCTTTAACCGCTTAACCGGTTGCTTTGACGGCGTAACCAAATACGTTAACCGCGGAACTAGTTGGTTTAGCGGCGTAACCATTCTCTTTAACCGCTTAACCGGTTACTTTGACGGCGTAACCATTTAGGTTGACTGCTTAACCAAATACGTTGGCCGCAGAAGTAGGCCCATCGTATAATGCGTTTACTTCGATATCCCGATATTATCGGGATCATCGGGATGCCGGGTAAGCAAAGTGGACACTTGTTACAAACGAACACCAGCGGGGATATAAGCCACTTAAAATATGACCTTTACCATCGGTAGTGCATTTTAAAGTGTTGTATCAAAATTTTTAGCACTCACAAATATTCATTATTGTGTTTCAGCGTGTTGACACAACGTTGAAAAAGAAAAACAGACCGTAATTCAGAAAAAAATTATAACTTTATATTCAGGAAAGCAATCTTAAGATTTTATGAATACAGCTGAATTAAAAATTGACTTAATAAATAAAATAACAGGCATAACAGACAATGTTAAGCTTAAGGAAATATTGCAGTTGCTGAAATTTCAATCGGATGAGTCTGTTTACATGACAAATGACAAAGAGAAAAAAGCAATTCTAGAGGCGAGAAATCAAATTGCCAATAACGAAGTTTTTTCAAACAAAGCTGTCCAAAAAGAAATTCAGGAATGGCTAAAAAAATAATTTGGACTAAAAAAGCCAAAAATGAATTCATTGATATTCTTCAATATTGGATCAACAAAAACAAATCAAATACTTTCAGTATAAAATTAAATGCCCTGATCGAAGAACAGCTGGATTTAATTTTAGATTTCCCGGAAATAGGAAAAACAACGGATATTCCTAATGTTTATGTAAAGATAATTCAAAAGTATTTGCTTTACTATGAGTTTGTTGACGATATACTTTATGTTTTAACGATACGACACGGAAGCAGAAATCCAAAAACACTAAAAGTAAAATAAAGCCGAAATTTTAGGCAGGTACCTGATTTTATCCTCCAATCGCTTTTAAAACTTTTGTCATCCCCAACTGGTTCTTGTTGGAGCCGGTGGAAATGAGGGCCCGTTATATAATGCGTTTACTTTGATATCCCGATAATCCCGATAATTATCGGGATGCCGGATAAAATAGACACTCGTCACAAACCAACGCCAGAGGAACATTTCACCTTTACTTATTTCTCGAATCTTTCATCTTTATATTTCCTTACAAACCACGCCACCGTCTTCCGGATGCCGCTTTCGAAATTCTCTTCGGCTTTCCAACCCAGTTTATCTTCTATTTTGGCCGCATCTATAGCATAGCGCCTGTCATGACCGGCACGGTCTTCCACATAAGTGATCTGGTCCTTATAAGAACCTGATGTTCCGGGACATACTTCATCCAGGATATCACAGACGGTACGGGCTATATAATTGTTGTCCTTTTCGTTTTTCCCACCGATATTATACACTTCCCCGGCATCGCCTTTATGGAAAGCCAGGTCAATCCCCCGGCAATGGTCTTTTACGTAAAGCCAGTCGCGCACATTGCCCCCGTCACCATAAATGGGGATAGATGCTCCGGTCAGTGCTTTCCGGATAATGGTAGGTATCAGTTTTTCGTCGTGCTGCTTCGGACCGTAATTATTGGAACAATTGGTAATAACGGTATTCATACCATAGGTATGGTGATAGCTACGCACGATCATATCGGAAGACGCCTTACTTGCAGAATACGGTGAATTTGGCGCATAAGGGGTTTTTTCGGTAAAAAGCCCTGTTTCTCCCAGGGTACCATAGACCTCATCGGTTGAAATATGGTGAAAACGGCAGTCCGTATAGCCCGGGTTGCAGGAAAAAGGCTGCTGCATCCAGTACCTGTAGGCTATATCGATAAGGGTAAAGGTTCCTTTTACATTGGTTTCGATAAATACACCCGGGTTGCTGATGGAATTATCCACATGCGATTCCGCCGCGAAATGGATAACCCCACCGATATCGAAACGATAAAAAATGGTTTCCACCAGGTCCTTGTCGCACACATCGCCTTTTACAAAGGTATAACGGGGGTTATTTTCCAGTTCAGCCAGGTTTTTCTCTTCCCCGGCATAAGTTATAACATCCAGATTAATCACGTGATAATCCGGGTATTTTTCCAGAAAATAAGGAATAAAATTAGATCCTATAAACCCCAATCCCCCTGTAACCAGTATTTTCTTTTTTTCGGACATATTTGTTGTTTGTTTTTTTGTTTGTCATTCCGTCTTGGGTTCCTCCTGATAATCCCAATAATGATAGGGATGAAGGGAGAAGCCTTTTTGGTTTTTTCTCCTTTTTTTACCCCATTATAACTCAATAGAGGCTCCCCGCTTCAGATGAAGCGGGGTGGACCGCTTTGCGGGACGGGGAGTTTGACAAGCCCAAACTTTAGCGTATATACCAAAACATCTGGGCTTATCCTATGGTCCGGGAGGTAAAACCCTCCCCCCATCGCTACGCTCGGGTACCTCTACTTCGACTTGGTTCAGCACAACGCCTTCACATCTGAAGGGAGGAGCTTTTTTGGTTTTTCTATTATCCATACTATTTTTCTATTCTTTTAAATATTCTTTGATTTCCCGTAACACAGATTCAAGGTTTTCAAAGACCATTTTATTTTCAAAACGAAGTACGGTATATCCCTTTTTATTCAATTCTTTTGTTCGGATAAAATCATATTCCTCCGCTTGCGGGTTGTTATGAACTTCTCCATCCAGCTCTATTATAAGATGTGCTTTAGCACAATAAAAATCTACTATATAATTAGCTATACTATGCTGACGTGTAAAACGATATCCATTAATCTTCCTCGCTTTTATATGTTCCCATAGGAATGCCTCGGCCGGGGTCATGTTTTTACGCAGTTCACTTCGGTATTCCCGGAGTTCTTTAAGATTATGAATTTGTGTCTTTTTCATGTATCTCATTTCCTATGGCACTTGTTTCCCTATAATAAATCCAACCAAGCTCCCCGCTTCATCCCGATGATCCCGATAATTATCGGGATCGGCAGAAGAGGGGGTGGGCCGCTTTGCGGAACGGGGAGTTTGACAAGCCCGAACTTAGGCGTATATACCCAAACATTTGGGCTTATACTGTGGTCCGGGAGGTCAAACCCTCCCCCCATCGCTTCGCTTGGGTACCTCCCTTCATCTGAAGGGAGGAGCCTTTTTGGTTCTTTCTCCTTTCCTTACCCCATTATAACTCCACAGGGCTCCCCGCTTCAGATGAAGAGGGGTGGACCGCTTTGCGGGACGGGGAGTTTGACAAGCCCGAACTTTGGCATATATACTCAAAACATCTGGGCTTATCCTATGGTCCGGGAGGTCAAACCCTCCCCCCGTAGCTGCGCTCGGGTACCTCCCTCCTCCTTCGGCGGACAAGATTCATCACAAGGGAGAAGCTTTTTTATATGCCTTTTCTAGCATACTGCCTAAATAACCGAATAACTCCCACTCCATCCCGATATATATCGGGACTAAAAAACTCACAACTAAAAGGATAGCGAAGCCTTTTTAAACTTTACTAAATATAGTAATATCTGTTTTTTACAAACTATATAATAATTAAACGAACTCAATCATTCACCCCCTCCAAACATTCCCTCAAACTATCCCTCCAATACGGAATATCCGTTTTAAAGTCTCTTTTAAAGGCCTGTTTGTTCAACACGGAGAATTGTGGCCTTTTGGCTTTAGTCGGATATTCGGAGGAGGAGACGGGTATGACTTTGCAGGGTAATTTACCGTATTCCATGATGGCCTTTGCAAAGTCATACCAGGAGCATATACCTTCGTTGGTATAGTGATAGGTCTTTACGTTCTCATTGTCCAACCGGGGAAGTATTTCCAGGATGGCGGCAGCGAGGTCGGCGGCGTGGGTGGGGGTCCCGACCTGATCGTCTACTACCTTTATGGTTTCTTTTTCCTTTCCTAACTTCAGCATGGTCCTGACAAAATTATTTCCCCGGGACGCGTATACCCATGAGGTACGGATGATCACCGACCGGGGTGGATTTACCTTTCGCATCGCTTCTTCGCCCTCCCATTTGGTTTTGCCGTAGATGCCCAGCGGGGCTACGGGATCTTCTTCGAGGTAAGGGCTGTTTTTCTGCCCGTCGAAAACATAGTCCGTAGAAAGATGTACCATCTTCAGACCCTTTTCTTTACATGTTCCGGCCAGTATTTCCACTGCCTTGCTGTTCACCAATGCAGCCGGTTCCGGATTGCTTTCCGCATCGTCTACTGCGGTAAAGGCGGCACAGTTAATTATGGCTTCTACCGGGTGTTTTTCCAGGAACTGCCGCACATTCCCGGCATGGGTAATATCCAGCACATCCCGGTTGGCGAAAAGAAAATCTTCTTTTCGGGAGTCGGACAGCTTTTTTATTTCGGAACCGACCTGCCCGGACGCTCCCGTGACCAGTATTTTACCCATTTTGTTCGGTTTTGAGTTCAAAATATTCGGCTTCGGCAAACAGGGGCTGGTCCTGGTCTTTGACGGACAGTTTTAACCGGGTTTCGGGTAACTTCCAGTCTATACCAAGGGCGGGATCGTTAAAGCGTATGCCTCTCTCGCTTTCCGGGTGATAGTAGGCATCCGTTTTATAAGAGAAAACCGCCGTTTCGCTCAGTACTACAAAACCATGGGCAAATCCCCTGGGGATAAACAGCTGTTTTTTATTTTCCCCGGAAAGTTCTACGGCTACCCATTTCCCGAAAGTGGGTGATCCTTTCCGTATGTCGAGGGATACATCCAGCACCCGGCCTTCGATGACCCGTACCAGTTTTGCCTGTGCATGAGGGGGCAACTGGTAATGCAAACCGCGGAGTACCCCTTGTGAGGACCTGGATTCGTTATCCTGGCAAAAATCCGGTCTTTGACCCGTAAATGCTTCAAACCGGTCCTGCCGGAAGCTTTCCATAAAATATCCCCGGTGGTCTCCGTGTATTTCCGGTTCGCAGATAATGACTCCCGGTATTTCGGTTCGGGTAAAGTTCATATATTCTTTTTTATTCTTTAACGGGTTATGTGTCCGGATCCTGTGTTTTAAGGATCTTTGCTTGTTCATATTTTACAGGGTCATAAATACACAAGTTGTTTATTCGCCCTGTATTGTGATTGCCTATGGCTAAAATAGGGATTGTTTTGTCATTTACCCCATGCGTTTTTCTATACACAAAGATCACCTCTTTTTAGTATTTGACAAAATACGATTTTAATACTGTAGGAATGAGTGGGCCCGTAGGTTTGTGTAATAGCTATTTCACAGCGATAAACCGAGGTTTCGAAGGGTTTTACAAAGATTGTTTTAACCCGGTTTCCCGGAAAATCAGTTTTACCTCTTCTGATCCCGATAATTATTGCGATCGGGACTAAAGGAATTCATCTAGTTAAGCCAATTTGTTTGTTTTTTGGCCTTTTTTAAAGCTCCCCGCTTCATCCCGATGATCCCGATAATACCGGGATCGGGAGAAGAGGGGTGGGCCGCTTGCGGGACGGGGAGTTTGACAAGCCCGAACTTTGGCGTATATACCAAAACATTTGGGAGTATCCCTATGGTTTGGGATTTCAAAACCCTCCCCCCTTCGCTGCGCTTGGGTACCTCCCTTCATCACAAGGGAGGAGCCTTTTTATATGCCTTCTTTTGTAATATACTGCCTAAATAACCAAATAACTCCCACTCCATCCCGATATATATCGGGACTAAAAAACTCACAACTAAAAGAGCGGTACTCAACTTACGGAAGGAACTTATTTGCTGTTAACTCAAAATCAAATACACTTTTAACCCTGCATTTTTATCGTTCTCCACCCCTATGCGCTTTTCGCAACAGATACTGCCCATATGCGCTTTTGTGCATGGGTTCTGCCAGGGCGAGCAGCTGCTCCTTGTTTATGTATTTGCGGTCGAATGCTATTTCTTCGAGACAGGCCACTTTAAGTCCCTGCCGCTTTTCTATGGTCTGGATAAAATTGGAAGCTTCCATCATGGATTCGTGGGTGCCGGTGTCCAGCCAGGCAAATCCCCGTCCCATGAGTTCGACTCTTAGATCTCCCCGGCGTAAGTACTCCCGGTTTACCGAAGTTATTTCCAGTTCTCCCCTGCCACTGGGCTTTACCTGTGCTGCAATATCCACCACGGAATTGGGATAGAAGTAAAGGCCGGTAACGGCGTAATTACTTTTAGGGGCCTTGGGTTTTTCTTCGATACTGAGGGCATTGCCTTCCGCATCGAAATCTATGACCCCATACCGCTCCGGGTCCTGCACATAGTAGCCGAATACGGTGGCTTTGTTATCTTCCTCCACATTCCGCACCGATCTTTGTAAGAGACCGGTGAGGCCGTGACCGTAAAATATATTATCGCCCAGGACCAGGCATACGTTATCGTCTCCTATAAAATCCCGGCCTATAATAAAAGACTGGGCCAGTCCGTCCGGGCTGGGTTGCGCCGCATAGTGCAGGTTGATCCCCAGTTCCGACCCGTCGCCCAATAGTTTTTTGAAATTGCCGAGGTCTTCCGGGGTAGATATGAGCAAGATTTCACGTATCCCGGCCAGCATAAGTACGGAAACGGGATAATAGACCATGGGTTTATCATAAATAGCAAGCAACTGCTTGGAAACACCTTTGGTTACCGGGTATAAACGGGTGCCGGATCCCCCGGCAAGGACTATTCCTTTCATACTACTCCTCTTTGTTGTCTATGATTCTATAAATGTATAAATATATAATGAACCCGTGTAATTTTTTTGGGAGGGGGGGAGCCGGTGGCTTCGGTACACCCCGGCAGAGCCGGGGCACTCAGCCACCTCTGTTCTGGCTATATATAGAGATTAGGTTATTGGGAATAAGCAAAAAAACTATAATTCGACAGGGGCAGCACG
>NZ_JBRKIT010000008.1:0-7761 GCF_052983395.1 Sinomicrobium halophytocola | reverse complement strand
GTGCCGACCGGATCCTTAAGCCGCATGGCCTTCACAGCAGCTTCATTCAAGAGAATGGCCATACTGTCGGTGGGATACCGGTACACATCAATATCGCGGCCGGCAACCAATTCGATACCGAACGTCTCGGTGAAACCGGCATCCGTACCCATCCGCACGAATTCCAGTTTCTCATCAGCTTTCGTACTGCCTTCCCAATGGAATCCCCAACTGTCGCTCCACTGTTGTGTAATGGGGTTGGCCGAAAGGGAGACGGATGTCGCGGCATTGCTTCCGAGTAATTCGTTTTTAATGGAGGTATAATTCTTATCCATATCGCCCTGAAAAAAGAGGTACACCAGATTATTCCGGTTATACCCGGCATCCCGGTCCAGCCCATATTGGATCTGGCGGTAAACGATGATAGTGGCAATAATCAGTATAATGGCAAAGGTAAACTGGATAGTGACCAGTATTTTCCGTGGAGCGATCAGGGTATTTTCTTTTTTGAAGGTTCCTTTGAGCACACTTACCGGATTGAATGAGGAGAGGTAAAAGGCCGGATAGCTACCCGCAACCAAACCGGTAACCAGGATAAACCCGAGGGCAGATAGCCAGAAAAGCGGATTGTCATAGGGAACAAATAATTCTTTCCCGACCAACCGGTTAAAACCGTTCAGGCTCAATTGAACGATCAACAGCGCTACAAAGAATGAAAAGAGACTCAACAGGATGCTTTCGATGAGAAACTGGGTAATCAGTAGGGTTTTACTCACACCGACGACCTTCCGTATGCCCACTTCCTTCGCACGTCGTTCGCTCCGTGCGGTGCTTAGATTCATGAAGTTGATGCAAGCGATCAGCAAAATGAATACAGCAAGTACAATAAATAGCCTTACGGTGACCAGGTTGCCCGCTACCAATATGCCATCTTCCGACTTGTTGTACAGGTAATAGCGGCTCAGCGGTTGCGTAAACACCTCGGTTGTAGATGCGTTTGCCGTTTCTTTCGTATGGTCTATCGTGATGGTCTTTACTTTCTGGTCGAAAACCGCCTGGCTCGCTCCCGGTTTCAATAGTGTATACGTTTTGACCGAGTTGTTGCCCCAAAACGTATCGTTCCAGCCCAACCGATCCATATGTTCCCAGGGGAGCAGGTAATCGAACGCCAATAGTGTATTGTTCGGCAGGTCTTTCAGGATACCGGTTACCGTAACATCGCGGTTGCTATCAATGCGGATGGTCTTGCCCATGGGATCCGTATTGCCAAAGAGGGTTTCAGCGAATTGCTCGGTCAGGACGATACCGTGTCCGTCTGCCAATACTGCGGAGGCCTCTCCTCGTATCAACGGAAAACTAAAGACGTTAAGAAAGCCACTATCAGTAAAGGCTCCCCGGGCATTAAGGTTTTTATCGCCTACTGTGAATAAGAACGTGATGTTATTGAACCGAACGGCATCCTCAACCTCCGGATAGTCGGCTTTCAGGGTGGGCGCCAATACTTTGGGGGTGTTGTTCCACGCCCAGCGATTGCCCTCCGGATCAGCATCGCGGTTGTACATAACATAGATACGGTCTTCCTTTTCATGGAATCGCTCCATGCCCAGTTCATTCCGGATCCAGAGGATTATCAACAATGCAGCCGCCATGCCCACGGATAACCCGGTCACGTTGATCAGCGAATGGGCCTTGTTTTTAGCGAAGTTCCGGAATAATGTGCTTAAATAATTCCTGATCATATCTTTTTATGTTCTATAGCCGGGTTTCGGTATTTTATAAGTCGGTTTATGGGTGCTGATTTACTTCTGCCGACAGCCACACTCCACCCTATTCTCATTGTCTGGTCTTAAATACCAAACATGAACTACGCCAAAAATATAAATATCTGATTTTTTGAAATATACGCTAAAAAAGACACTTCAAAAGTGTTCGGCACCGGACACTTTCTGTTCGTATTCGGACGGATTACGACATGTTACCCCTGCAAATTCTGATGTTCAACATTAAAGTAGAATATGGTGATATGTAGTTTACCTGTGTCGATCCGGATACTGTTTTGCCCCAAATGCACAAACTATATTTTGTCAACAAACAACATCTAGTGTCAAAATATAGTTTGTATAGCATAAGCCCCCTGTCCAAAGAGGATTGGGCTTTTTCATTGAAAAACTGGAAGAACAATTGAACAAAAGTGGTTCGGAAACTCAGGACATCAATATCAACAAACTGTTAGACAAGGCATTAAAAAGTGCTAGAAACATCGCAAAACTGTATGGCGAAGGGGAATCAGAACCCGCAGGGATATCATTGGTTCCATACTCCCTGAAAAACCGGAATTTGACGGAACAAATTATCGAACTATCCGGATGAACGTAATCGCCCATCGTATACCACACACAAACAATGGGTTACCACAAAACAAAAGGTAGCAATTTATAGGCCTGTGCAACGACTACCATTGTTAGCGGTTCGGTTTTTTTATTTTTTAAATCAATTCATTCCTTATTCTAATCCAGCAAACTTAAAGGGTTCGGCATTTTTAAAATTCATAGATGATTCACCTGAATAGTTCTCATTATTATCTAAACTAAGCTTTCTTACTTTACCTTTTTCGCTGAAATCAATTTTGCTAAACTCTACCCACACCACATTAGGATTCAGTACATTGTCGAAGTAGTAGACCAAATTTTTCTGATCAGCAACGGTTCTCCATCGTGTAGACGAAATGTTCGGTTCAGTTGGGGACGATATGCCCAAAGGAACGGAACAATTTCTGATGACGCTGAAAACACTTGGAATGGCAACCCTGGTATTATCGGTTTTTGGTATTGCGTCAATGTAGTAAGACGCCCTTACAAACCTATCCGCAGCTCTATTTGTTCCAGGTAATGCAATTGTTCCGGGAATACCTTTCCAGTATGCGTTAATGGCGAGTTGTTCTTCAAAAATGGGTGAATTTGTCATTGTTACATATGACTTGTCATGGTGAATCACCAACTTTCCATCTATATACTCGAATATTGCGTTATCGCCTGTTTTATCTGAAATTGATAAATGTACCGTGGCAAATTTGTCCGTCCCCGGGATATTTGAAGAAACAACGACAAACTCTTCCTTGCCCAATGCGGCAACGGCTTCCTCTACTGTTGAAAAATTGTCCAAGACGTACTGCAACCAAAGCGAAATGGAAAGACCTGGCGTGTTTTTATCTTTCCCGAATTTGGGATAATTAGACTCGGCCAGCCAAAGTAAATTACCGACAAGCCCCATTTCATTCATTCCGTCCGAAGAGGCAATGTCCCAGGAACTTGTAATTACACTTCCGTATTTTGATTTCCACTTTATCGAGGTCGTACCTACTTCTCCGTTCCTTTCCATACCTTTCGGGAAAATCCAAAGATTGGCAGGAATATCATCTTTCCAATCCATTGAACGAGCAGTGATAATTGTTCCGTTAGGACCGTGGTAAACTACTCTAGTACACGCAAAAACCTCATTGAGCGTAAAAAATGAGCACAAAAATAATGCTGTTAAGATTAATCGGATTGATTTTTTCATTTCATTTGGTTTTAAGTTATCATATTTTTAATGTTCTTGTTCAAACCTTGTCTTTATAAATAGTCTCTGGTTAGTTCTGCCTGGCCACTAAAGTGTTTGGCTATGGTTTCGTTGCGTGAAAATCCTCAAGAACTTTCCGAAAGAAAGTCAGAAGCAATGAATTATAGCCGGCATGCCTGTTACACAAGTTAGCAAAAAAATCACATCGGGTTGACATTAAGTTTTCATTGGGCACTTAAATTGAAGTATGCAAAGAAAAAAAGCCTTGTTCTTTGAAATTAATTCAAACGTTTTTGTAAATGAGGTTTTCATTGTACCATTCGGAGCGCAAACCAAATATGAATTGCTCTTTTCAAAATCGAATTCATGATTTATTTTTCCTATTAGCACAACTTAACGAATAGACAACAAATTGATCAAATTTGGTCGCTTTATCAGACAACTCAGGAAAAAAGCCAAACTCAGTCAGGATGATCTGTATTCAAATAGTATCTTGTTCTCTTCCGCTCACCTGTTCTTATAAAAGCCTCCAGTTCTACTAACTTTTGCAGATCACGTGTTGCTGTGGAAGCCGTAGTTTTAGTAATACGCCTGTAATTATCAGCGCTTAGTCCTCCCTGAAATCCATGAATACCCTCTTTAAAAATCCGCGCCACTACTTTTTGCTGTCTTTCATTTAACTTGTCCTCAAAACGCTGATAAAACCTCGTCTTTTCGATAAGAAAGTTTATCATGCTCTGTGTATGGTTCTGGGCCTGAATAATCATTTCACAGAAATACACTAACCATTCCGTAATATCCGGCCCGGTACTGTTTTGGTGAAGCGCTTCATAATACTTCTTTTTATCGTGTTCAACGGTATGGGAAATTGCAATGAGTGTAGGTCTTTGCAAACTTTGGGATAGTGCTTTTTCTGAAACAGCACGGCCTATTCTCCCATTCCCATCCTCAAATGGGTGAATACTTTCAAAATAGAGATGGGCAATCCCCGCCCGGGTAAGCAGATCGAGGCTTTCGGTACTATTGAACCATGAAATGAAAAGGTTCATCTCCTGTTTCACCTGATATGAAGGCGGAGCCTCATAATGGATTCTCGGACGATTCATAGGGCCGGATACAATTTGCATTGGATCGTCATGGGTCCCATAACTTCCTATGTCCGGCAGATCACGACGTCCTTTGGCTAACATGGCATGCCATTGGCATAATTGCTCATGGGATAAAGGGGTATGATAATTTTTATACAGATCAATCATCATTTCAGAAATTCCTTGCTCAGCCGGTGAAATTCGGCGCACATCCCCTTTTAGTCCAAAATGTTTTCGAACGGAAGATTGTAACGAATCCCTGTTGAGTAACTCCCCTTCTATTTCAGAGGTTTTATATGCTTCATCACTAATTAGCATAACTTTCAGTATATCCCGGTCATTACTACTTACATGTTTAAGACTGCCGTACAACATTCCTGCATTATGTAAAAAATCTTTCTCATAAGCTGTTAAAAGGGGTATATCATAGGTAAAATCCGGCCAGTTTTTATGTTTTCCAATTCCATGCCATGAGCTATAAAAATATTTTTATAGCTCACCGACTATTGCGTTATCCATATTTCAATCCAAATGCCCTTCTGACTAAGGTTATCCCTCCGCTTACCTTTTTGCCCATATCGGTAGGAAAGCTATGCGTTGCAAGGAACAAGCTGCTCGCGGAAAACCTGGATGATGAAGATTACCTTAAAACTAAAAAAGAGTGCAAAGCGCAGATCGAAAAACTGGAAGAACAATTAAGTAAAAGGGGGTTGGAAACTCAAGACACCAACATCAACGAACTGTTAGACAAGGCATTAAAAGGTGCCGGAAACATTGCAAAATTGTATGGAGAAGGGGGAATCAGAACCCGAAGGGGTATCATTAGTTCGATATTTCCCGAAAAACTGGAATTTGACGGAACAAATTATCGAACTATTCGGATGAACGTAATTACTCATCGTATCTTTCATATAAACAACAAGTTACCTCAAAATAAAAACAAGAAAAGCGACCATTTTAATCGCTTTTCCTGTCATTTAATGCTTGCGAAACAAATCCCAAACCACTTTGTGGAGGATTTGAAGCAATTGGCAGGGTTGCATCCGGAAGTTGAAGTACTAACTCGTTTAAACTTTTTGTATTTGAGCGAAAAATCCAGGTATTATTTTCTCTTAATTGTTTATAGTATTCAAAGCGATAATTATACCCGTACTAATTTCATCAATGGTTCAAAAGCGTACATCGCGGCCCTTCTTCCCGAAGCTTCTTCCTTGAGAATTAAATAGCCATTGTCTATAAGCTTTCTAATGATAATTACCGCTGTAGCATTCGGAATTTTTGTATTACTTACAAATTTACTGTTACGGAATACCGGATAGGTAAATATAAAATCAACTATTTCCATATTCCATTTCGAAGATAACAGATCGGAGAAATCAGATTTTGTTTTTTCGTATAAATCCCTTATACTTTCTGCAACTTGAAGATTTCTAATTGCTTGACTTTCTACTGCAATTAAAAAAAATTTGATCCATTCGTTCCAATCACCCGTTTTAGAGACTTTACGCATTTGTTCAATGTACTCGTCTTTATGCTCCTCAAAATAACCACTAATATAAAAATGTGGTTGCGACAGTATGCTTTCTTTCCATAAATTAAGTGTGATTAACATTCTGCCAATTCTTCCATTCCCATCCTTAAAAGGATGCAAAGCCTCAAATTCCAGATGCATTATTGCCGTTTTAATGAGTGGGGGTAAATCGGATTTTTCAATATAAGAAAGCAATCTTCCGAGTCCTTCATCAAGTTTCTCCGGACTTACCGGAATAAACTGTATTTCTTTTTTCATTTTATCCGCAAGATAATTTTGCTCCTTTTTGAATTCTCCCGGCGATTTATTTGCTCCACGCCCCAAATAAAGTAATTGCTGATGCATCTGCCTTATAAAGTTCAATGAAAAATTGTATCCGCTTTCCAATGCGCTTTGCGCATTCTTCAGGGTCCTTTGATAAAGAATAGTCTCAATAACATCGGATTTAGCAGTAGGATTTTCCACACCTTCGTTATCCGCCTCGTATTGCAATATTTCATCCATTGTACTGATTGTCCCTTCTATACGGGATGAAATTACTGCTTCTTGATTCCGTAACGGTGTCAATAATATCTCCGTGTTATGCAGATTTTTCAGCATCTGATCAAATCGGGCCAGTGCGTCTGTTGCGTTTACAAGTTCCTGTATAAAAATATTATATTCAATTCTTCGAGGAGGAAACTCCCCATAGTGATAATCGACGGCCTTATCCATGTTATATTCCATATCCTTCCGATTTTGTCTATAAAAATAAACAAAAACATATACACAAATAGATTTGTTTACATAAAACATGTAAAAATTGTAAACAAATAGCTTTGTTTACAAAAACTGTAAGCAACTAGATTTGTTTACATAAAACATGTAAAAATTGTAAACAAATAAATACTGTTTGCACAAAACGGAAAGAAATTATAAAACAAAGGCGGGGTATGATATACTAATAATGTTTTGAACATGCTTTAGAAACACCTATATAAAGAAGAATCCTAAGGGTGTCATTAGTTCGAGGTCCTTCAAAAAATCTAATTTGACAGAATGCAATATCGAACCGCCCGGATCCACATCATTTCGGATCAATCTCAAAAGTTGTGGGGAAATTGGCGTAAAGGTTCGATCTTTGCAAAAACACACACCTTGGACAATTATCTTGACTTTATAAAAATGGTCTTGCCCTCTTTTCTGGTTGACCACTTTGATTTGATAAAAAGCGAAAAGCATGGTGAAGTAATGCATCTTTATTTTGAGGAGCGCAACACCCCTCCAAAAGAGAACTCTTTCGGTCGATTAATGTCTAAGGGCTTCCATAAAGAGATTACCATCCAAGATTTTCCCTTACGAGGACATCGTGTTTTTTTACATGTTAAGCGCAGGAGATGGTTGGATCAGGATAGTGGAAATGTAATTGAAAGAGATTGGAATTTGGTAGCGCAGGGCACTCGTATGACAAAGGAGTTTGCTGCTTTTTTAAAAGAAATTAGTCGATACTAAGGCTTCAGACTTCCATACTATTGGATTTTTCTATGGCGTAAACGGGAAGAAACTCCAACGTCAATATAAGGATTACATGAGTGATTTTATGTCCTGGAATCAGAAGTCACATGC
>NZ_JBRKIT010000007.1:0-135483 GCF_052983395.1 Sinomicrobium halophytocola | reverse complement strand
TGTCTCGTCCTGAAATAGCGTTACACTAAAATGAAAGTGTAATGAAAAAAGAACCACAGACGACTTATGTAAAGCGCACACAGAAAGACTATACGATGTCTTTTAAACTTCGAGTAGTGGGCGAAATAGAGCGCGGAGAGCTTACCCGATCACAAGCGTTAAGCAAATATGGGATTCAGGCTAAATCGACTATAGTGGATTGGTTGAAAAAATATGGTAATTTTGATTGGGATAATCAAAGTTATAACCCCATGCCCAAGAGTCCAGAACAACGAATCATCGAGTTAGAGCAAAAAATAAAGCTCTTAGAAAAACAGAAAGCCCGTGCAGAGCATATCGCCGAACGAGCAGACAAAAAGGCTATTTTGTTCGATATGATGATAGAGCTTGCTGAAAAAGAATATAACATTCCTATCAGAAAAAACTCCAAACCCAAGTAATCGATATGTTTAGGGCATATTATGATGAAAGTATCTCATCGACCTGTGAGTTACTTGGGGTCAGCAGGCAGGTGTATTACAGAGCAATTACATCCAGAAAAAAACGGCAAGCCACGGCCGAAAAAGTCCTCGAACTGGTCAAAGAGGTCCGTATGGAACTTCCTAAGGTTGGAACAAGGAAGCTGTACCATATCTTACAAGACCCCTTACAAGATCTGTCCGTAGGGAGGGATCGTTTATTTGCTATACTTAAGGCTAATCATTTGTTGATAAAGCACAAGCGAAGTTACCATATAACCACCAACTCGCACCATCGCTTCAAAAAGCATAAAAACCTGATCGAAGATAAGGTTATTGATAGACCAGAACAACTATGGGTAGCGGATATTACCTATATAGGAACCAGGCAAAACCCCATGTATTTATCGCTTATCACAGATGCATATTCCAAAAAGATTGTTGGATACTCCCTATCCAATACCTTGGAAACAGATAGCTCTGTTAAAGCATTAAAATTTGCTATTAAAAACAGAAGTTACCCTAAAAAGCGATTAATACATCATTCCGACAGAGGTTTTCAATATTGCAGTAAAGAGTACCAGAAAATATTGGCGAAAAACCACATAAAATGCAGTATGACTGAATCCTATGACCCTTATCAAAATGCTGTTGCCGAACGTATCAATGGTATTTTAAAGCAGGAGTTCTTGATCGATATCCAAAAGTTAGATATCAATACCGTGAAACAAATCGTGAAACAAAGTATCGCTATTTACAACGCAAAAAGACCACATCTGTCATGTGCTATGAACACGCCAGAAGACATGCACAAACAAAATGAAGTAAAAATAAAATCGTACAAAAAGAAAATATCCCATCAAACGATCGTTTGATGGGATATTTAGTATTTTTAATCCTGTTAATCCTGTAACGCTTTTTTAGGACGCTACATAAACTTGTTATTGATTAAAATCCAAGTTCCTTTTTCACATCGGCAAGGAGATCCTTCCCATCTGCAAGGAGAATCCCTGAATTAGGCGAAGAATCCAGTACATACTGAAATCCTTGTGCTCTTCCCACTTTTTGTATAGCTTTCTGAGCTTTTTCCAGGATGGGCTGAATTAACTCCATTTGTTTTTTCTGAAGTTCCTGTTCAGCAGTTTGACGTGCCTGCATGATATTATTCTGCATTCCCTGCACTTCTTCTGCTCTTTTTCTGTTCTCATCCTCGCTCTTTGTACCGGCTTCGCTCTCGTAGAGTTTTATTTTATTTTGCAATTCCTGACCGGAACTTTGCAGATCAGCAGAATACTGCTTTTCCAGTTTTTCCAATTCTGCCCTAGCCGCTTTCATCTCCGGCATATCCTCCACTAATTGCTGCACGTTTACGTGAGCAACTTTACTCTGTGCGCTTGCAAAACTAACAGCTCCTACAGCTAATACAAAAGCAATGGCTAACGTTTTTAATTGTTTCATAATTTCAAGAATAATAAATGTTTAAGTGTTAATTGTTATCGTTATTTTCTTCTTCCTTCTTTTGTGCTCTTTCTTCCTGTTTTTTTCTTCGCTCTTCTTCTTTGGCTTTTCTGTAAGCCTCTCTCTCCTCCAGGATTTGTTGTCTTCGCTCTTCGTATTCCCGCTTCCTTTCTTCTCTTTCCTGTATCCTTTCCTGTCTTTTCTCTTCCAGGATACGGGCTCTCTCGTCTCTTTCTTCTTCTACCTTTTCCTTCTCTGCCTGTCTATCCGGGTCCACTTCACGGCTTACATCCTCAAATTTATTCTTCGCACTTCCTGAATTCCTCTCATCTGTTTTCCTTGTCCGGTCTATACTTTTCAAAATTTGGTCGCTAATATCGTGTTTTTTATTGGAATACAACATAACCACATCGGCAGACCTGTCGAAAACAAAATCATATGCCCTTCTGTTAGCTATTTCCTGTACTGCATTAAACACTCTGTCCTGCACCGGCTTTACCAACAAACGCTTTTGACGGACCATATCTCCTTCCGGTCCGAACCTGTCCTGTTGATATTGCAACATATCTTCTTCTGCCAGTTGTATCTCTTCCTCCCTCTCTTCTATCAATTCTTTGGTTAACAATACCTTTTCAGCATCCAGTTCTTTTTTCATCTGTGCAATGGCGTTTTTCTTTTCTTCCACCTCCATTTTCCACTTTTCCACCCTTGAATTCAGTTGCGAACTGGCTTCCTGGTATTCCTGAACATTTTCCAGGATATATTCCATATCTATATATGCTATCCTCACCCCTCTCTGGGCCTGTGCCGCCCATGCGGATGCCAATAACAGTATAAAAAGAACTTTAGCCTTCATTTGTTTATTGTTTGAAATTTCGCCTGAAATTAACAATTTTTTTGGCAAACTCCGGCTATAATGTAAATATATATTTTCTTCCGGAACCGAAATTCTATATATGTTACCGGATAAAGCCCTTACGCATATTCCTCAGGAAAATATGTAAAAACCTCTCCGGATTGTTTCCTTTTCGACATCTTCATCGCTTCAGACATAAACCGCCACTACAAATCATTCGGCCACAACAGCAACAGTACCTGCAAGAACTTTATGTGCAACACACTCTATCCTTGCTTATCATAGAAAATATCATGCCAAAGTTAAAATTGCTGACCGATAATGAAGTGTGTTTCCCATCCGTTCTTCTGTCCGGTACCGTCTATGGAATCGAATCCGTGTCCGAAATCGATACCCAGTAATCCGAATGCCGGCATAAAGATACGCAGACCAAAACCTGCAGACCTTTTCAACTGGAACGGGTTGTAGTTTTTAAAGCTGTCGAAGCCGGCCCCTCCTTCGGCAAAGACCAGTCCGTAGATGGAAGCCGATGGTTTAAGGGTTAATGGATAACGTAGCTCCATGGAAAACTTATTATATATCGTAGAACCGATATTCGGCGATAAAGACTGGTTCGGATACCCTCTCAACTGTACGGTCTCCCTACTATCCAGCGTGTAATTCGCCATTCCGTCTCCTCCGAGGAAGAATCGTTCGAAAGGCACAACGCCTCTGTCCTGATTATATGCTCCGAGGTAACCGAAATTAGCCGATGTTTTTAGAACGAGATCACCCACAAGCCTGTTATACCATTCCCCGTCAAACTTGATCTTATAGAATTCCAGCCACTTGATCTTTTCCTGTTCTATTTTTTGTACATCAGGCTCCGGATTACCGTCCTCATCCAATATTATATTACCGTCTTCATCTCTCGCCTGAAAATCTTTATCATCACCCAGATTGGCATAGTCTACACCATCAAACAGGGAGTACGGCGGTGTTATCCTGGCAGAGATCGTAAACCTCGATCCCGTACGCGGATATATAAGCTTCGGAAATCTGTTATCTCTTGAAAGCGCTATGGTATAGGCTATGTTTCTTGCAAAACCACTGCTCCCGAAACCGAAAAGACCTATGTTATAATTCTCCAGGTCATAGTACTGGAAACTCAGGGCATGCGACAAGGTAAAATAGTCATCAGGCACTTCCAGTCGCTTAGCCAGACCGAATGTTAAACTGGTTATATAAAATCTTTGGCTTTTATCCGGCCTTCCAGTCTGCCAATCGTAGTAAAACTGACGGCTATGCGATAAAGATGCAGAGAACTGAGTAGGCTTTTTACCTCCTAACCACGGTTCTGCAAAAGAAAAGCTATAGGTCTGGTAAAAACGGCTGGCCTGTAATCGCAATGCCAGGGTCTGGCCGTCTCCCATCGGTACGGGTTTGTATGCTTTCTTTTTAAATAAATCTTTAATAGCAAAGTTACTGAACGACAGTCCGAGCGTACCGATGAATCCGCCGCCACCGTAGCCTCCCTGGAGTTCTATCTGGCTGGAACCTTTTTCGATAAGTCCGTATTCGATATCCACGGTACCGGCATCCGGATTGGCATTTTTGATATCCGGAGTAACTGCTTCCTGGTCAAAATACCCGAGTCCGCCAAGTTCCCGGATCGTACGGATCACATTTTCCTTACTGTATTTCTGTCCTGGTCTGGTACGCATTTCCCTATAGATAACGTGATCGTTGGTCTTGTCGTTACCGGACACTCGTACGTCATTGAAATAGGCCAGTTTACCTTCTATAATACGTATTTCAAAATCGATGGTATCATTTTTCGCAGATATCTCCACCGGGTTAATGGAAGAGAACAAGTAACCGTTGTTCTGATATTGATTGGTAATATCATCTCCATCCGGTTTGGTATCATCCTGTATCCTTTTTCTCAGTAACACCCCATTGTACGTATCTCCCGGCGCAATTCCCAGGAGGGAGGCAAGCTGACGGTCACTGTAAACGGTATTCCCGACAAAATCGATTTTTCCGAAGTAATACTTATCTCCTTCTTCCAGGTCTATATTGATATTTATTTTACTGGTCTCGTTATCCATTACCGTATCGGCAATTATCCTGGCATCCCTATACCCTTTTTCCTTATATTTATCTATAAGCGACACAAGGTCCGTCTTATAATCTTCAGGAATGAATTTGGATTTTTTCCAGAAACGCCCGAAGGCTTTTCTTTTGGTGTTCTTCATGGCCTTCCGGAGCGTTTTATCTTTCAGCGCCTCGTTGCCATCGAAGGTAATGTCTTTTACTTTTACCTTTTCTCCCCTGTTTATATTTACCTGCATTTTCACAGCATTCACTGCGGAAGTGTCCGGGGCGGTAATAATATTGGCTTTCGCATGCAGAAAACCTTGTTTTTTATATTTATTTACGAGAAAGTTCTTAGTGTTGGTAATAAAACTCTCCGTAACCCTTTTACCTTTCTTTATATCTGCCTCCTTAAGTACGGCTTCTCCTTTCTTCTTTTTCAATCCCTGGATCTTCACAGAGGAAAGGGTGGGTACTTCCTGTATATTGAGTTCCAGGAAAATCTTGTCACCTTCCACATGGTCTATATAGAAGTTTACATCACTGAACAACTCCAGTTTCCACAGTTTTTTAATAACATTGGTTATTTGTTCTCCGGGAACGGTTATTTCCTGGCCCACACGAAGACCGCTATAGGTAATCACGGTTTGTGTATTATAGCTTTTTACCCCGGTAACTTCAATCCCCCCCAGTATATATTTCTTTCCTTTATCAAACTTAATTTCCTGGGCTGTTAAAACGGTGTTATTGCAAATAAGCACAAAGAATGTGATAATTACTCCAAAATATCTCTTGCGCATGCTATTCTCAGTTAAGTTGTTCGCTAGTTTTTCCAAATCTACGTTCCCTGTTTTGATAGTTTAAAATTGCCTCATACAGTTTTTCCTTATTAAAGTCCGGCCATAGGGTTTCCGTAAAATAAAGCTCGGCATAGGCTATCTGCCATAGCAAAAAATTACTCACCCGAACCTCCCCGCTAGTACGGATAAGCAGGTCTACATCCGGTAAATTTTGCGTGTAAAGATGCTCATTTATAACCGATTCGTCAATATCTTCGGCAGAAATTATATTATTTTTAACTTTAAAACTTATCGCTTGTACTGCATTTTTAAGTTCTTCTCTGGAGCCATAGCTAAGCGCTAGGGTAAGTGTCATCCGATTGTTATTTTTGGTTTTTTCAATAACAGCCTCCAGTTTTTTGGACACGGTAGCAGGTAGTGATTCCATCCTTCCGATGGCCTGGAGCCGGATATTATTGTCGGTAAGTGTTTTGAGTTCTTTGCGCAGTGATGTGATAAGGAGCTTCATCAGGGTCTCCACTTCCAGCTTGGGCCGATTCCAGTTTTCGGTTGAAAAAGCGTACAGGGTAAGGTTTTCCACTCCCAGTTCGGCGCATGCCTCTACGACCTGGCGTACTGCAACGGCACCTTTTTCATGTCCGAACACCCTTAATTTACCTCTTTGCTTTGCCCACCGGCCATTGCCGTCCATTATAATAGCAATGTGCTTTGGCAATCTTCCCTTATCTATGGCGTCTTTTATCTTATCCATTAAAGCATATTCATCAACAGGCGCTTTTACCTGTTGTATTTTTCTTCTCTCTTCCACAGGTTGCAAACCTGTCCGCTGCACAGCGAAAAACGGATCTGTTATTCATAACAAAAGGTACATGGCCTTTTGCCGAATGTATAGGTTACGGTAATGCCGCTAAAGACATACCAGTCTTTACTATTATAATTTCCGAAGCGTTCATAATTCACCCCGGGATCTCTTTCCGGGTTACTACCGTCCAGATCATTGGCAAACGTATATCTTGCAATAACTTCTGCTCCCAATACCAGATTGGGCAATACTTCTCCTTTTACTCCCAGGCCAAAGGGAAAGGCAATAGACGTTCTTCTCTCCTGTGTTGTCAATCTTCCCATGGCCTCACTATAATAGAACATACGATAATTAAACGCCGAAATCCCCCCGTAAATATAGGGAGTAAAGGGTTTGTGAAGGGTATGCAGGTCATATTCCCAAAAGTTAAACTCCATACCTAAGGAAGCTTCCAGTATCCGGTTGGAAAACGAATATCCCCGCTCCTGTCTTCCGGAATTACCCGAATCTGCATCATCCGCGTGCAAGTTGGAATACGACAAACTTGCACGGTACGCATATCGCGTACTCTTATTCCATTTATACAATCCCCCGACTGCCAGTTTATTAGGGTTTATATAATTGGTTTTCCCCACATCTCCTATAAAATTACTTCCTCCAAGAAATACCCCTATTTCATGTATCTGGGCCATTCCTGCCTGTACACCTAACAGAAAAAAGACTATGATCATTCCTTTTCTCATATGCTCTAAAAGTTCGCAAATATAATAATTAAGATTGCTCATGGGTAATTTCCTTTAAATTAGTATGCTTAAACAACAGATTTAAAGGTTTTTTATTGTTTTCCGGGAATGAAACATAAGGTTATTAAAGCACATTTCACGCATGCTGGCCTTCCTTTTTCTTTTGTTTTCGTTATTTCCGGACCAAACTACGCCGTATTTAATTGCCGGGCCTACAAAAACAGTTATTTTTTCCATGTTTTTCATTACACAACAGGAGGAAGACTTCAATTGCGCCTGTCTTCTCCCCAAAGAAGTTTATTTCTGAGTGTTTTTAAAAAACTTTCCGCCCTCAATTCTATCATTTTCATGGCAAAAGGGGCTTTTCGGATAATTATCTCCGTCTCTTCCGTTAAGGTAGCCAGTCTGGAATCAAGGGAAATGAGGTAATTCGGTTCTCTTCCCGAAACCCTTAATCTGATCACAGTGTCATCCGGTATGACCAGCGGCCTGGCATTGAGGTTGTGAGGCGCGATGGGAGTAATCACAAACCCGGTGGTATCCGGAGTGAGCACTGGTCCGCCACAACTCAGAGAATAACCGGTAGAACCGGTAGGCGTGGCGATAATAAGCCCATCTGCCCAATAGGAAGTAAGATACTCGTCATTCAGGTATGTCGCCACGGTAATCATAGAAGTCGTATCTTTTCGGCTCACCGCAACTTCGTTCAGGGCAAAATTCAGTTCGGCCAGGTCTTTGTTCTCCGGACTGGTGTTTATTTCGAGGAGGGTCCTGTCCACCACATCGTATTCTCCCCGGACTATACTCTCTACGGCCTGACGAATGTTTTCTTTCTGTACCGTAGCGAGAAATCCCAATCTGCCCGTATTTATTCCCAATACCGGAATACCGTGGTCACGAATATAAAGGACCGTACGCAAAATGGTACCATCACCTCCCATGCTGAAAAACATATCACAACCGGAATCCAGGTCATCAAATGATGAAAACGTCTCATACACCCTCTTATTACCCAGAAAATGCCGGATAAGTTCCAGGTATTTCGCCTCAACGATCACTTCTATACCCTTTTCTTCCAAAACTTCCAGCAGCGTGAGTACATATTCCTCGCTGCCATCGTGATAAAATTGTCCGAATACACCTACCTTCATACCGAGGGAACTGTTTTTTTATATGTTAAGGAATTTCCTTAAGTAATTTGACCTTTCTTTTAAGTTTTCCATATACATATCGTCCTCATTTCCCAAAATGATATTGTAGCCGTACCTCCGGAACGATTGCATTATGGAATTGAGTCCCGTATTTCCTACCTTGAGTGTTATTTGTGTCAAATCTCCTTCATTCCGTGAAATAAATGCTCCCAACAGTTTGCCGTTATCACTTTCTACAATTTGTGATATTTCACTAAAGGTAAAGTCGGCACTTCCCTTTTCGACGATAAGTATCCCGCCGGGTTCATTAAAAAAGGGAGTCTCCCGGAAAAGTCCCATAACATCGGTCAATTCATAATATCCGAGATATTTGCCCTCTTTATTCAACACAGGCATTACATTGGCGTTATTCTTCGCAAACGCCTCCAGAACTTCGAGCCAGTTGGTATTTTCACTAACAAAAAAAATGTCCAGCGCATAACCGTAATCCGACACCTTTTTTTCAAGGTCAAAACCGGCCATATCTTCTTCGGAGATATTACCAACCAGGTTCCCGTCGCTGACTACAGGCAAATGGGTATTGGTAAGTTCAAAGAAGAACTCCTGTACCTTCTTTACAGTATCGTCCGGCGATACCGGTGAGACATCATAATTTATAAAAGAATTTATCTCCATACCTGTTTTTTACATTACAAAAGGCTTACAGGACCTCTCCGCTCTGTTCTTCTGCTCTTTCAGGCAGTACTTATATGCTTCCAAGTTATATTTAGGACAGCAAATTAATTAAATTATGTGAGAAAAAAGCAGGATGAACTTTGTATTTTTGTCCATATTTATTATTTGTATGACCAAGTTAAGTGTAAACATCAATAAAATAGCCACCCTGCGAAATTCAAGAGGCGGCAATGTACCGGATCTCCTGAAAATGGCAAGGGATATACAGGATTTTGGTGCCCAGGGAATTACCATACACCCAAGACCAGATGAACGTCATATACGGTACCAGGATGCCAGGGACCTAAAAGACATTGTTCATACGGAATACAATATAGAAGGTAACCCGGTTGAAAAATTTATGGAACTCGTCCTCGAGGTAAAACCAACCCAGGTAACCCTCGTCCCGGACGCGGAAGACGCCATTACTTCCAATGCAGGATGGGATACTGTTAAGCACAAGGATTTCCTGCGTGAGGTAATTACTGAATTCAAACGAAACGGTATACGCACATCCATTTTTACTGATCCGGACATCAAAATGATCGAAGGGGCTGTAGCTACGGGAACAGACCGGGTAGAATTATATACCGAAGCCTATGCCGCGACTTATGAAAAGGGAAATAAAAACGGAATAACTCCGTATACAGAAGCAGCAAAAGTGGCTAATTCACTCGGACTGGGCATTAATGCCGGGCACGACCTTAGCCTGGATAATGTCCGTTTTTTCAAAGAAAATATTCCGGGACTGCTGGAAGTTTCCATCGGCCACGCCCTTATCGCCGAATCTCTCTATCTGGGTATAGAGAACGTCGTGAACATGTACCTAAACAAGTTAAAGGATTAAGCCCAAAGAAAACAGAAGAATTTCGCGAAAAGAACCGATCAGAATAAATTTTTATTCACCGGCAACAGTTTCGGCTGTTGCCAATGGTTCCGCTTCAAAAAGTTCAAAAAAATGTTTTTGTATTTTTTCCTTAACCTCTTTTTCGGACACTTCCTGTTTGCCCAGTTCCACATTCAGGGAAGTAACGGCTTTGCCCCGTATACCACAGGGAACAATATTGTCAAAATATCCCAGGTCGGCATTGACATTCAGTGCAAAACCATGCATAGTCACCCACCGGGATGCACGTACACCCATTGCGCATATTTTCCTGGCAAACGGTGTTCCCACATCCAGCCACACTCCGGTTTCACCTTCACTCCGGGCTGCTTTTATACCGTATTCGGCAAGGGTAAGGATAATTACTTCCTCCAGAAAACGGAGGTACTTATGTATGTCGGTAAAATAATTATCAAGATCCAGAATGGGATAACCGACGATCTGGCCGGGGCCGTGATAGGTTATATCCCCTCCCCTGTTAATCTTGTAAAATGACGCTCCTTTTTCCGTAAGTTGTCTTTCATTGAGTAGCATATTCTGTATATCCCCGCTTTTTCCAAGGGTATAAACATGAGGATGTTCTACAAACAAAAGATAGTTTGGCGTCTTCAGGTCCGTTCCTTCCCTTCTGTTCTTTATCTTCAGCTCCAGTATCCCCTGAAAAAGTTCTTCCTGGTAATCCCACACTTCTTTATAATCCCGAAGGCCTAAATCCTGTATTTCAACTTGCTTGTTCATAATGCAAAGATAAAGATTAAAGCGTGAACTCCTACCGACATATCCTCCGGGTACGCTGCCACGGAAGGTGCTGCTTACCTGTTGGGATTATTCAGAATAACAAGTGCCGCGATAACCCCGGGGATCCAGCCGCAAAGCGTCAGTAAAAAAACAATAACAACAGAACCACATCCCTTGTCCAGAACAGCCAGGGGCGGAAATAGAATGGACAACAATACTCTCCAGATACTCATATATATTATTTTACGGCAGGTATTACAATACGGACACGTCAAAGCTTTCCGGTTGTACCGATCGCAATTTTCCCGCTCTTGATTGATGGTACTAATAAGACTGAAATCCGGCTTTTTTGTTACAGCCAGTTTTTATTTTTTTTTCGGAAAAATCTCCTATAAAGAGATCCCGGAATAGCATACAAAATGACCGGGCCGGAAACCGAGGGTATAAAAATATAGCTTCCTCTTCAATCTCCTTGTCGTTTTCATATAGTTTTATCACTTTACACAAAGTCATTTACTACATGCTTATAATATAAATTGTAATTATCTTTGCACCTTTAAAAGAAGAACCGAAATTAATTTTACAGCTTGACTATGCAGCTTTCAGAACAGGAAATCGTTAGAAGGGAAAAACTCGGAAAGTTGAGGGAATTGGGCATTGACCCTTATCCCGCAGCTTTGTATCCGGTAGACAATACATCGCGGCAGATAAAAGACCATTATGAAGAAGGAAAAGAAGTGGTTATCGCCGGGCGTCTGATGAGCAGGAGGATACAGGGTAAGGCTTCTTTCGCAGAGTTACAGGACAGCGAAGGAAGAATACAGGTATATTTTAATCGAGACGAGATATGCCAGGATGAAGATAAGACCAAGTACAACGAAGTTTATAAAAAGCTGCTGGACATAGGTGATATTATAGGAGTGAAAGGCGAACTGTTCACCACCCAGGTGGGAGAAAAAACCGTAATGGTTAAGGATTTTACCATTCTTAACAAATCCCTCCGGCCACTTCCGTTACCTAAAGTAGATAATGAAGGAAGGACTTATGACGAATTTAACGATCCGGAACTGCGTTATCGCCAACGTTATGTAGACCTGGTTGTCAATCCGCATGTAAAGGAAACTTTTATAAAGCGAACCAGGATTACCAACAGTATCCGGGGATTTTTCAACAGCAGGGGATACCTGGAAGTAGAAACCCCCATACTACAACCTATTCCGGGAGGAGCCGCGGCAAGGCCGTTTATTACACATCATAACGCATTGAATATGCCGCTCTATCTCCGTATTGCTAACGAGCTTTACCTCAAAAGACTTATAGTTGGAGGTTTTGACGGTGTGTATGAATTTTCCAAGGATTTCCGCAACGAAGGAATGGACCGCACACACAACCCGGAATTCACGGTAATGGAACTCTATGTCGCCTACAAGGATTATCACTGGATGATGGATACCACGGAGCAATTACTGGAAAAAGTGGCTATGGATTCCAACGGTACTTCCACGATAAAGGTAGGTGAAAATGAAATAAATTTCAAAGCCCCTTACCCGCGGGTTCCCATATTACAGGCCATTGAAGATCATACTGGTTTTGACGTTGCCGGCATGAACGAAGAGCAGATCCGGGAAGTTTGTAAAAAACTGGATATCCCGGTTGATAATACTATGGGAAAAGGAAAGCTGATCGATGAGATCTTCGGTGAAAAATGTGAGCATCATTACATTCAGCCTACATTCATTACAGACTATCCGAAGGAAATGAGTCCGCTGACCAAAGAACACCGGGACAATCCCGAATTGACCGAGCGTTTTGAACTTATGGTTAACGGGAAGGAACTGGCAAACGCCTATTCCGAACTGAACGATCCTATCGATCAACGTCAGCGTTTCGAGGATCAACTCAAATTGTCCGAAAAGGGAGACGACGAAGCCATGTTTATCGATCAGGACTTCCTTCGCGCCCTGGAATACGGTATGCCTCCTACATCCGGAATAGGGATAGGGATAGACCGCCTGGTCATGCTTATGACAAATAACGCTTCAATACAAGAAGTGCTGTTTTTCCCGCAAATGCGACCGGAGAAAAAACCATTGGAGCTCAATGATAATGAAAAAGTCATTATCGATATACTCCGCAAACACAGGTCTATAGCACTGGACGAATTGAAAACTGCCGCAGAACTGAGCAATAAAGCTTGGGACAAAGGCATGAAAGGGTTATCCAAACTCGGCCTGGTGAAAGTTGTTGCCGCAGGCAATTCTAAAACTGTGGAATTACAGGAACAGGATTAAACTCCGAAAAAGAGAAAAATATTCAAAGCCCGGAAACCTCGTATTTCCGGGCTTTTGTTGTTAATAATGTCACAAATTTCACTTTTAAATTTAAACTTTCATACCTCAATCCTGTCTAAGTAATTAAATCGTAAAAATTTAAGAGTATGAAAAAGTTATTAAGTTTAGCTATAGCACTCACATTGGTAACGGGGGTTATGGCACAGGAAAAAAGGGAAAGAAGAACTTTGGAAAAGAAAAAACACAGGGTAGAACGTTTTAAGGATTTCACACCAGAGCAAATGGCGGAATTGAGGACCAAACAAATGGCTCTTAAACTGGACCTCAGCCAGGCACAGCAAAAGGAAGTGCTGAAACTCAACACAGAACTTGCCGAGAAACGAAAAGCCGGATTTGAGAAATTCAAAGAAGCCAGGGCAGAGAAGAAAGAATGGACTGCAAAGGAGCGCTTTGCTTTTATGAACGAAAAACTGGACGCCCGCCTGGCTGTTCAGAATAAAATGAAGAACATACTGGACGAAGATCAGTACGCCCGATGGAAAAGAAGCTACGAAAGACCCAAAAAATCCTTTCAACACAGAAGGAAAGGAAATTGGGGTAAATAACTCCTGAGGCTCCCCTTATTAAATCCTGCTCCGGCAGGATTTTTTATTTCCCGGTATGTGCGGCATATACCATATTCTTGAATTTTGTAGAAATATCCCCCCATTCCTTATTGGGTATTTCCTGGGTAAGGATTACGGCTACAATCCCCGATTCCGGATCTACCCAGTAATGTGATCCGAAATAACCTCCCCACGAAAAAGAACCTTCATGCCAGGGAAGTGCAGCACTCCCTCTTGTGCCAACCACCTCGAACCCCAAACCGAACTTGTTACCGTAATGCAGGTTTATTTCACCTATCTGGTTCACCGTCATTAACCTTACGGTATCGGGGCTTAACAATCGCTTGCCGTCATATTCTCCCCCGTTTAGCAACATTTGCAGAAAAGCGGCATAATCCGATGCTGTAGAAGAAAGGCCTGCTCCCCCGGAGAAATACGTACTTCCCAATACGGGATAATCCTTATCGATCCCACCGTGGCTTACCTGGGGTGCCTCTACGGTCTCCCCAGCTTCGTTTTCCGAATATACTTCCGCAAGACGGTTTTGTTTGTCCCTTGGCAAATAGAAGTAAGTATCGTTCATCCCTATCGGCTCAAAAATCCTCTTATGGAAAAACCGGTCTAATGAAAGCCCGGAAACCACTTCAACGACGTAACCGAGAACATCGGTATTGAGGCCATAGGTGAATTTCTCTCCCGGTTGGTGTATCAGCGGAAGTTTACCGAGCGTCTTTATTTTATCTCCGAGTCTTACAGGAGCCGCTACAAAGCCTGCGGGAATGCCCGCCTTGGCATAAATAGCATTAGTCTCTTTACTTCCGATAACAGCATACCCGATCCCTGAAGTATGGGTTAGCAAATCACGTATGGTCACTTCTCTTGTAGCCGGAATCGTTGAATAAGTAGAATCGGCAGGATTGAAAGTATCGAGTACTGTAGGGTCCTTAAATTCCGGTATGTACAGCGAAACGGGATCGTCCAGCAATAATTTGCCTTCTTCAAATAACATCATTATTGCAACACTGGTAATAGCCTTCGTCTGTGAAGCTATCCGAAAAATGGTATTCGGCTCCATTTTTTTCTTTTCCGCAATGTCCGCATACCCGATTCCTTTATGATAAACAATTTTTCCGTCATGTGCGATCAGTGCAACCGCACCGGCAATTTTCTTATCTGACACATAGCCATCTATCATTTTGTCTATTCCTTCAAGACGTTCCCCGGAGAAACCGGCTTCATCGGGGTTGGCAGTATGTAATTCCTGGGAAAATATCGAGGTCCCGGCAGTCAGCAAGAGGCTGCATAATGTATATTTCAGTTTCATTGGTAAAAGATGATTGATTACAACTGCAATATAACAAATAAAATCTCAGATCAATATTTTTGCTTCTCAAATGGAATCAACATAATTCACAAATTCATTTTGCAATTCAAATCCGTTTCATACCTTTGTCATCGTACATTTAAAAGAGGAAGGATTTGACTGATTGCAACCTCGTGAAAAAAATGCTAAAACAGTTATCCTGTAGCCATTCCGGACCCGGCATCCCAAAATGCCGCAGGACAAACCGCTTTAGCCTTTCTTCCGGACAATCTTTCCTTCATACAATAACAAAATAAAATAAGATAATGGCTTATTTATTCACGTCCGAGTCTGTCAGTGAAGGACACCCGGACAAAGTAGCAGACCAAATATCCGACGCCCTTCTGGACCATTTCCTGGCATTTGACTCGGAATCAAAAGTAGCGTGCGAAACTCTGGTAACCACCGGGCAGGTAGTCCTGGCAGGCGAAGTAAAATCCAAGACCTACCTGGACCTGCAGAATATTGCCAGGGAAGTCATAAACAAGATAGGATATACGAAGGGAGAATACCAGTTCAGCGGAGATTCCTGCGGGGTTATTTCACTCATTCACGAACAGTCTCAGGACATCAACCAGGGCGTGGATCGGACCAGTAAGGAAGAACAGGGAGCCGGTGACCAGGGAATGATGTTTGGATACGCCACGAAGGAAACCGAAAACTACATGCCCCTTGCCCTGGATATTTCGCATAAAATATTGCAGACCCTGGCAGAACTCCGAAGGGAAGGAAAAGAGATCTCTTACCTCCGTCCGGATGCCAAAGCCCAGGTTACCATAGAATACAGTGATGATGATATCCCTCAACGAATTGTTACGATCGTGGTATCTACGCAACATGATGATTTTGACAAGGATGATATTGCTATGCTTCAAAAGATCAAAAAGGATATTATCGAGATCCTGATCCCAAAGGTAAAGGCGCAACTGCCGGAAAAACTGCAAAAACTTTTCACGGACAACATCCAATACCACATCAACCCGACGGGAAAATTCGTTATTGGAGGACCTCACGGAGATACCGGTCTTACCGGGAGGAAGATCATCATTGACACCTATGGCGGGAAAGGAGCACACGGCGGAGGCGCATTTTCCGGTAAAGACCCGAGCAAGGTAGACCGCAGCGGCGCTTATGCAGCGCGGCACATTGCGAAGAACCTGGTAGCCGCCGGAGTTGCGGACGAAGTACTGGTACAGGTGAGTTACGCCATTGGAGTGGTTGAACCGACATCCATAAGTGTTAACACCTACGGTAAAGCTCATATAGCCCTCAAGGACGGAGAAATAGCACAGATAGTAGAAAAACTATTTGACATGCGACCCGCAGCCATTGAAGAAAGGTTGAAACTACGCAATCCCATTTACCTGGAAACCGCAGCTTACGGCCATATGGGCAAAGAACCCCGGACAGTGACCAAAGTATTCGAATCTCCGTACAACGGAAGAATAGAAAAAGAGGTAGAACTGTTTACCTGGGAAAAACTGGATCATGTAGATAAAATAAAAGAGGCTTTTTCTATCTAAGAAGAAGAAAACTCATCTAGTTCATATTTACGGGGAAGAAAACAGAAACAGTTCTGTTATTTTTCCCCGTTTTTTATTTTCAATATCCGGACTATTTTATGAAATACTTCATTGTTTTCATAAACTCCTCTGAATTCTCCGGAATACGGTCCGTATGCGAAAATCGGTACCATAACCCCGGTGTGGTCGTTCGTCGTAAAATCGCCTTCTATCATTTTTTCCTTCAGATTGCCCTGGGGAATACTGAACCCGGAAGTTTCATGATCGGCTGTGATTATTACAAGTGTATTACCGGTTTTATCCGCAAATTTTACAGCTTCGGTAACCGCACGATCGAAGTCTATTCCTTCGGAAACAATTCCCGCGGTGTTATTGACATGACCATAGCTATCTATTTTCGCTCCCTCGGCCATCAGGAAAAAAGGTTTTTCTTTGGAAGACAAAAATTTTAATCCACCCGCAACAGCTTTTGCAAGCACCTCTTTTCTTCCTTCAATAATTCCCGGCAAACTTCCTTCGGAAAGAAATACGCCTGCCCTATCTGCTTTATTTTGCCTCAGACCTTCCAAAGAACTCGACACATCAAAATGCCGGTTTATTTCGTTACTGAAATCTTCTTTCCCTGCCCCGATGAACAAGGACAGGGAACTGCGGGACAGGTCCTCCGCTATACCGGAAGCTTCCGAACGATCCTTTCTATGTGCATAAAATGCGGAAGGTGTTGCTCCTGTTATTTTATCGGTAGTAATAATACCGGAGATGAATCCGTTATCAGACAGAAATTCTGTGATATTCCGTAGCGGTTTCTCTGTTTCCCCCATTCCGATAGCCCGGTTATATGTCTTTTCTCCGGTTGCCAATGCCGTTCCCCCGGCAGCCGAATCGGTAGTGAAATCATCTGCGGACTGGGTTTTAATGAACCCGATATTTTTCAGTTGTGTTAGGGTCAATGCTCCTCCATTTGCCAATACCGCCGAGGATATCTGCGTCAATCCGTTACCATCACCAATAAGTAAAATAACGTTTTTCACGGGGATTTCCTTTCCGTCTGAAGCATAAGTCGGAACATATACTTCCGAAGCAATCGTATTGTAATGTATGCGCTGTTCGAGGGTGTTCAGATATTCGGCTGCCCGGAAAGGCGTATCGGTATTGATAAAATCGAGCCCCATGTCCGTGAATGCTTTCCAGGCTGTTTTGGAATCCGGTGCGGCCCAGAAACGAAAAGGTTTGCCTAATGCATGGGCGCTATCTATTACGGCCTTTACTTTTTTACAATCTTCTTCAGTCAATCGGCCCAACCCGTTCCATTCCGAATAGTTCCTGAAATTAAGACTGATCATAGCCACTTTCTTCCATACTTCTTCGTCCTTGGGACGTTCCAGATTTTGATAGTCAAAAAGAATATATTCCGGATAGTCGGTATATTTTTCCGGGGATGGTCGATTCCCGGATATGACAACGGATATGTTATCATTTGCCGTTATTTCCGGATAAGCTTCCAAGACTTCGGTTAGTTGATCCAGCGTAACATCGGCTTCGGATTTGATATCTACAAGTAATTGTAAGTGCTCCGGCATGGGAAGTCCCAACTCCAATGTCTGTTTCAGGGGCTCCAGATAAAGACTTTCTATAGTCCGTTCTTCCTTTATTTCATCTTCTTCATGGGTGGCATACAACCTGCCATTACGAAGAAATATATCTACTTCTATGGAAGACAATCCGCCGGAAAAGGCAGTCCAGAACGGAACGTTCTGTTCATAATCGTTGTGGGAATGTATCTGTACCGGTTGCTGGGCATAGGAAACACTGATACTTATAAGGCACAATAAAAATCCGGATAGTGATGATCTGAACATATATTCTTTTTACAAAACAAAGATATGAATTACATTCTATACCTCTTTGCTCATGGGTTTGCAGGCAGCGAAGGTAAGCAGGCAGGCTTATTCCTTTGTTATAGTTGGGTTAATTTACGGTAATCTGATAGTATCAAAACTATCAGATTGAAATATCAATCAATTCCACCTACTATTCTTATTAACCTCAGGTAATTCAAAAATGACTATTTTATCCTGACTGTTTGCGTTCCATGCATCAGGTCAAATAACTTACTTTCACACTTAAAATATCTTTTTGTCCGTTTTATTAACTGCTTCCCTTTGGGAGGATAAGCATAAACTTTTATGCTTTGTTGACCACTCTCCATAATGGCAGTATTAATCGGTACTGCTGATGATATTTCACCCTCTTTCTACAAATGGGTCCATTAATTTAACCTTGACTTTTTGTTCTCCATTGGCAAGAATATAATGATTAATAAACTCCGGCCCGAATGCTCCATCTTCCAAATCAACATCCAGAACAACATCATTAATCATATTTCAAAGGGAACTGAAAACTCCTATTCTATAATGTATTTGTTTCCAAGTTCCATTTCTTTTTCAAGAATAATCTCTCTTCGTTCCGGACTTACCTCATAAAAAACAAATAAAACAAGTGTTGATATTATCAAAATGAAATTGGACGATTTCATGGTTTTATATTCTACTTTACTCCCGTAAACATTCTCTTGTTACCAACACAAAGAAAGCTAGATGTTTATTAATTTAAGGAAGTAATTAGTGAATTAATCCTAACTATTCTTAGATCCTTACTATCCTTAGGCTTATGTAGTACTATATAATTCAGATACAACTGATTTTCATCTTTATTTTCAGCAACTAAAACTCCTTGTCCCAAATACTTGTTATCCACTCTCTCTAAGGCAACTGCCCTGCCATCACCTAATATTCTGATCTTATATTTAGAAATTGGCAACATATTCCCTTTATAAGATTCATATATTTCAAGGAGGTTATTTATATAGTCTTTTTTCTTATCTTCATCAAAATAATTTGCAATAAAAACTTCGTTATTAACTGCCTCAATTTCTTTCATAAAAGAATCCACCTTCCCAAAATTTAATTGATCATGCAACTCCTGAAACTTTTCAATTACTGTCTTTTCCAGTTCTTCTTTATCCCATTGGGTTAAATCCTCCGATTTTTCCCACCCTTTAAGCTTGAAAGGGAGATCCGCATTAAATTTCCATTCTTTTTCAATATATGGAACTTCCTGATCTATTTTGTCAAACTTTAAAGGCATCACTGTATCAAAATCATTGGTTTCGCTATTGACTTTATAGATTGCACTTTGTTCTTCAAGAATGTTTAAATCCTTTTGCTTTAATAACCCATTATTATAATCCTTCGGCGCAAAGATTTTTATCCTGACAGATTGTTCTCCGTTTTCCAATATGAAATGATTTATTCTTTCCGGTCCAGCCATACCCGTTCTCATTTCCTTTGCAATGACCATATCATTTACTATCAATTCAAAAGGAAATGTAAAATTATAATTGATGTAATAAATATTTTTCATTACTTCTTTTCTTATGTTTGTATTACTAGTAAAATATTCACTATTTTTTTTAGTTTGATTACAGGAAATAAGAAAGAATAATACCAGGACAATTGTTTTTTTCATTGTTATACTATTTGTGTTCAAAATTGTTCTCAAAGATATTAACTTCACTTTCATAATCAGGCAATATATTAAATGTACTTTCCTTCGGCTTTCCACTGAATCCTGCTTTGGCCCATACCTTTAATGTAAAACCAGAGAAATAAAAATCAGAGGTAAAATTACTTTTATCACCAAAATTTTTACCCAAAGTTACACTAACATAAGATTTTCCTTCTGCTCCTATACTCAATTCTCCCTTTTTCTTCTCTGCATTTTCTCCAATATCCCCTTGAAACGTTTTACCTTGTGTACTTTCTATCTGTAGAGAAAAACCGAAACTTGCCACCAACTTGCCCTCTATGATTCCTTTTAATCCTATGGAACCATTGTATCTCCCATTTTCAAAATTATACGTAATATTTGCGGGCTGGTTGGCATCATCATCCTTTACATTTGCATCTACTAACAAAATCTTGGATGTCAATTGAAAGTACAATTCATAACTTATTTCAGCTCTTCCTCCCGAACAAAAATTAATTAACCAGCTTGCAATATCTAAAGCATCAATAATAGCCCCCCAAGGTTTGAATTTACTTCCCAGAGCTAATAAGTCCAATTTTACATTGGCGCCAATTAAGGGGTCTGCAATAATACGCCCCTCTAATTCGTATCCAGCCTGATAGTTTTCTGTGAGACCATATCCTATACCTACTCCTACCGATGGTGCCATAAGCTCAAAACTCATAGGAAGAGCATTCAAGCGTGCCAAAATCCCATTCCCACCACTTCTTCTTATTCGTGTCTCTTCTCTTTTAGCATCAGAAACCCCCAGATCCGAATCCAATTTATTTACAATCCATAAAAGAGGAGCCAACATTTTACGATATTTCTCTGCAAATTTATCGCCTAGTTTAAACTTACTCCCCCCATTGATCTCGCATTCTACATAAAGTCCAAAACTGGTTTTGCGGCCAACTTCATGTTGTAAGTCGTTCGTAATTAGGTTGTCCAGTATCTCTTTTCTCGTGCTATTGTTACTGGTATTAACATCCCCCTCATTAAAGCCGCTGTAGTAATCCTTTAGTTCCGTTGTTCCTTCATAGTACAACGGTGAATCTATATTATAATTAAAGTTAAGTACCCATTTCATATCCGGGTAAACATGAAGCTTTACCACCTGGTTTGCATACCTACAGATGTCTATCGGAAACACCAGGTATTAAATCAAGGGAAATTGCTACTAAATTAGAAATTCTTTTCACTACCTACCTTCAGATTATCGTGTATTCCTTCCTCAGAAATCATCAACCATATTAAGGGGAAGTACAATCTACTTAAATATATTTTACCGACAGTAAACAGGTTTATTAAGATTATTTCTACGGCCAACCGTAGTTTATTTTCTAATAATCACAAAATCATCCGACCCTTTGGGTTTATACAATAAAGCTTGATATCCCACTTTTTTATTTCCAATACTCGCAATTAATGGGGAACCTATTCTGTTTCTACTATAAACACGTTCTAAACAAACTAATTTTCCATTAGCATATAAACTTAGCCTATAACCCTCTAAAGGCAACATGTTTCCTTTACACTTTTTAATTAAATTTTGTTTTCTTTCCACTGAAGAATACCATGCTATATCATCATCATAGGTAGCTATCTGTACTTCTTCATCTTTTTTCTTTCCTAAACGCAAATACTCTTCAACATTGCCATTATTAAGAAGGTTTCTTAAATGATCATAAAATGAGACGACCTCTTTTTCCAAATCCTCTTTATCCATTTGGGACAAGTCCCGTCCGTTACTCCACCCCACTAATTCATAGGGGAGATCTTTTATATCTAACTCAAATTTCTGCTCCCAATACGGTACTGGTTCTGAAGGAGCCTGCACCTCTAACTCACTGTTTTGATAGTCTATTTCTCCTTCATACCCCATTGCAGCATCGGCATTTTTCACATAGCTTACAAAAAATATATTCCATTTAGAATCTTTGCTATGTATTACATGCTCCGGGTATAATAATCCGTCTTCGGTATCGGGTCGGGGGAGATAACGGACCGTCAATGTATGGTTTCCATTCCTTAAAAGATATTGATTTAGTTCTATGGTAGAATTCATGCCACTTTGATATACCTGTTCAACCGGTATATCATCTATGAATATTTCATAGGGGGTTTTGGCATTTACGTTTATGGCATAGGTTATTTGCTTGTTTTTAGGAGGACGATTTACTTGTGAAAATTCGTTTTCTACATTTTGCGTATAGCCATTAGTCAAAACCAGTATGCCACAGATTAATAATTTTAGATGCATTACTAGATATTAAAAGAATAAATAGTTAACCTCCTTAATGACAAATGGAGTATCACCGGATAATTTCCAAATCTTCTGTTCCAATAGGTATATGAAGCAATATATCGTAGGTAATTATTTCATCTTCGAAACCTTCTTCCCTTATCTTTGTTCTCAATGCCGATTCTCCATCCGGGTATTCTAAAGTAACCAGTCTGTTATTTCCGTAAAATTTCAGAATAACCGTATCGTCCAAAGGTATTACTTCCTCATCCTCTTCGATTTCCATAAAATCTTCACGCCCTTTTATGTCTTCTTTCTTAAGAAATAAAGAGGTATATATTTCCGTATTTTTTTTTCCGGACAATTCCAAAAGTAATTTGGTATCCTTATTTGCCAGTATTTTTTGGAGTTCTCTAAACTTTCTAAATACCTTCTCTTCCAAATCATCTACTTCTTTCAAATTTCTGGATTTAAGCCAACCGCTTAAATGGTATGGTACCTCCGCTTCAAACTCTCCTTCATACTTCCAGTATGGCACACCATCCCCTGGGATATTTATCTGAGGTAATTCAAAAATGACTACTTCATTTTGACTACTTGTGCTCCATGCATCAGGCAAATAACTTACTTTAACACTTAAAATATCTTTTTGTTCCTGCTTTATTAACTGCTTCCCCATAGGAGGATAAGCATTAACTTTTATGCTTTGTTGACCACTTTCCAGAATGGCAGTATTAATCGGTACTGCTGACGATATTCCACCCTCTTCATTCAGAAATTTAACAACAGGTACATCATTAACCAGTATTTCAAAGTTAATAGTACTTCCGGTATTACTAAATTCTATGCTATAATATGGACGTTCTTCGAAGCAGTTTATTTGCGGGAATTCGTTTTTTATATTTTCCGTATAACCATTAGTCAAAAACAGTATGCCGCAGATTAACAGTTTTAGATGCATTACTAGATTTCAAAGATTATTCACCATCTTTTTTATTATTTACGTATAATCTGAAAAGTATCACTACCTTGAGGTTTGTGTAAAAGAGTACCAGTAGAAGTTATTGAACCATCTGGGGTTTCTCGGATTAAAACATCCCAACCTTTGTTTTCACCATCAATACGTTCCAATCTGACCAATTTACCATTTCCATAGACAAACATTTTATATTTTTCTATAGGCCACATATTACCTTTGGCTTCGGTTTTTAGTATTTCTATATCTTCAGCCCTCGTTTCTTTCATTTCTGACTCTGAATAATATCCATATATTGTTGTCTCTTTATATTTTTGCTCTTCAAATTTAAAAAACTCATCCACCTTACCGGTATTGAGCAAGTTTCTAAGCATGTTATAACAGACAACAACCTCTTTTTCAAGTTCTTCCGAATCCATCTCTCTTAAATCCTGACTTCGACTCCAGCCGTCCAGTTCATACGGCAATTCTGTTATCTCAATTTCCCATAGAGTTTCCAATACGGGGACAGAACTTTCAATCTTGGGGAATTCCAGTTTTTGCAATTCAGTATAATTTTTAGCTCTGCTCTGCCCAGGGATATTTTGCCTTTCAAAACGAATCAGTTTTATATATGAATCTCTTATATCGTCAGGCCTTATGGAATCCTTTCCTTTATGGGGAAGCAACCTCACCGATATTTGATGCTTACCGTTTTTTAATAGATAGGGATTAAGATCAACAAACGAACTCAAAGAGTTATTGTACCATTTTTCGATTGCTATATCATCTAAATATATTTCATATTTAGTATACATCTGGACATCCAGTCCATACATTATAGGGGTTGCTTGAGTCATAGTACTGTCTTTCTGTTCCATATTCGGTTCTTTTATGTCGTCGGATTTCACCTCCTGTTTACAACCATTGGTACTGCCGAATAATAATAATACCGAAATAAATATTTTACTGATCATGCTTTAAACAATTCAATTTTTGGCCCTTTTACACCACTTAATAACGGGATTTTATGGGGCTTGTCTTCTCTTTTTGGATTTCTAGAATTTTTATCACTTCTATTTAACTCAAATCGAATGAACACCAAAGCTTCCAATCCTTCAAAATCAAAATCAGCAGGACAGGAACGTTCTCTGTCACTATAGGCAGCATAAGCCTTAAATTTAGCTTTACCTTCTGCATGAATTTTTCCTTGACCCTCAATATTAAACGCATCAATTTTAACACTTCCACCAGCCTCTAGTCCTATTTCAAAAACAGCCTCAATCGCAATCCCCGGTCCTTCCCAACCGTCAATACTATGATAAGCTACAGGTTTTACCTCTATATTAGCCGCTGTATATACCACAATATCGATATAATATTCTATATTAACAGCTCCAAAAGTAAGTAAATTTATTCCGTCAATAATACGGTTAAGCGCAGTAATAAACTGTCCCGCTACCGGAAGTGCCTGAGCAAAGAATAGTAAATCCAACCTGCCCTCAGCTGACAAAAAAGGTTCTGACTTAAATGCAAGTTTAAGATACCAACCAATGGCTTCCTGCTGCGTTTTAGAGGGTGTGTATTTACACCATATTCCTCCGGAAAATGCCGGCCTGTGTACTTCTATACGTACTGGCATTCCTCTTCCAACACGCGCACCCATCTTGGAAGACTTTGCTGCCGGAAGACTTTCCTTACTCTCGTCGGACATCAATAGCTTATTCAGCGCTTCATAGGCCTCCAAACAAAAATTGATCGTACGGAAAATTGGTTGCTTATTATTAAATGTTACATCATAAGACTTGCCATTCACCTTAATACCAACAACCACATCAAGAGTGTAAGCTGAAGATTTCTTCATCAAAGCCCGCTCTCTACCGTATTTTAATCCGGCTTTTTGCTTGTCTTTACCCGTATGATACTCTCTACTTTTATAATTTTTATCTTGTTTTACATATACCGGCCTATCGGTATTGAATTTAAAATTAACGTACCACTCCACATCAGGATACACCTGTAATTTTACCACCTGGTCCGGATATCTGCAGGTATGTATAGGCACGTAATAGGACTGAGTATCGTTTTCCCACAAAAATAAATATCGAACAATCCAGGCCAAATTTATCAACTCATCTGTCCATTCCCCCAATGTATTTCCCAACCATTCTTCCGCCCGTGTATCATAGCTTCTGTTATACGGATATTTCAGATATAGCTCTATTCCTTTATCCGTAAATTTATAATTACTCCTTAGACTTTGGTTTCCCTCACTTTTCTCTCCCTCTTCTAACCATTGTTCAGTTGCGTCATCCTTAATACGGATGACATCCTCTATAGAAGCATGTTCCCGCCCCCCTATTTCTAAGCATTGAACCGGAGTACCTGCATGAGATAAATTGTCTAATGTTATGGCAACAGTTTCTGCTTTATTGTCTCCGGCAATGACTCCATATATCAGATTGGTTTTATCCTGGACACCCTTATCTTCTATTTCTGCAAATACAGGAACGACATCTTTATCCCCAACTTTTAAATTGATCGCAGTATATTTACAAAATTCGAATTTGGGTGCTTCAAAACTTCGATCCAATATAGCCGCCATCTTATCCCCTACTTTAGTTTTCCTTCGATCTAAAATATCGGCAAAAGTGTCCCAAGGAACGAGGAAGGTATTGGTAGTCCGGATGGTATCCCCGATTTCCTTTTTTCTATAGGCAGAGGCCAACATCAGGGCTCCCTTATTCAATTGGTCTGCAATATTAAAAGATTGATCCGGTAATGCAAAATCACGAGGATTGGCCCTGTTATAACTAACCAATACCATTTGATCATTCGGAGCCTGAATTTCCGTCCCAACTTTCTCCCCGTATTTCATTTTGGTGAGGGCCTCATTGGTAAGTACCCCAACAGGTAATTCTTCATTCGTCTTTTCACCTTCTACAGCATTGGGGTTAAATTCCATATAAGGCTGTAACTCCGCATAAAATTCCTCTTGTGTATTCGGTTTATGGCCAACTTTATCCCGCCATTCTTCCATTACCGGAATATTGAGCTTTGTCAGGCCATTAAACGTAACCGGATCACTTTTTGAAGCTTGCCTGTAAGTAAGGGTATCTGAAACAGCTTGATTGTTTTTTGCCGCAAATACGGTAATTTCAAAAAGACCGTAGTTATGATAGTCCAGGGTCAAATCCGGTAATCTATGGGTTTCCAGGTACAGGGGAATCGTTTCACCATATCTTACAATATCTCTTTCTCCGGAATAAACCTCCGTTTTAGGGAAAACTTTATGTTCGGCAGCGTCAAAACCGGCCTGCATTACCTCCGGATCATCGGTAAAAATCACATAAATTCCCTTGGGATTAGAACTCTCAGGATATTCGGCCTGATATACAAAGGCTTCAAGCCAATACAATTTCCCCAGGTTTTCATTTTCACCTCCGACTATTCCAACCTGTGTTGTCGTGGCATAATCCTGTAAACTTTCGCCATGTCTCAGATCTATAGGAACTTTTTTTCCACTGGTCCAGTTACGATACTCCCAGTTCCCATCCTCGGTTTCTTTGGTCCCAAAAATCCATTTGGTTTTTTCATGGGTTGCCCGGACATTTTGGGTGGTATCAGACAATACGGTGGTAAGGGAGGCATTTTTTCCTCGCTCTATAATGAGAAGCTTGTGTTGTTTGCCATTAATGAGTACATTATCTTTAAAAGTAATGCCTTCCGTGTTTTGACCCTCTATAAGTTTTATGGTTTGGATGCCTAAAGACATATTATTCTGATTTTAGCTCTATTCCCTCAAAAGGTCCGACTTTATTCAATTTTTTAACTTCTACAAGAGGATTCAACTCTTGCTGTACTTCTTCATCGGCCTTTTCAGCATTCCCGGGGTTTACCGTTGCCATCTGGCCGGTAGTTGTAAACTCTATACAAGGACTTCCTGCTACAGCGCAGGTAGCCTTGCTTTCTTCGGTCAATATCTTGCCGCCATTCTTTAAAACAACTTTATCATAAAAATCCTTCCATTGTGTAACAGCCGGTTTGCAAGGGTTATTGTTCATCTTCTTACAAGATCCGAACGTGCCCGCTTTTAAAGGACTCCCCAGGTCCATGGTATTGCCCACCAGCTTTTGGGAAGAACTGCTATCGTTGATATAATACTTATCCTGGCTGCTCACTTTCAGAACATCCGGTGTCGTACCGAATTTGCACTGACACATGGCCCCCTGGCATACCAGGTATTTTTCACTACTCATACTAATTCATTTTAGTCCCTTTCCGCTAAATGATATGCTTCCAGAGAAAATGACCTCTTACCTTTATGTTTAGAATACATGTCTCCGCGGCCTATAATCGAGTGCAGGAATCCGGAATCCTTATAGAGCTGGTACCGGATATCCACATTTCCCGAATATTCATCTTCCACTTCTTTGGTATCTTCTGTATCTCCAAATATTTCTCCTCTTTGCATCACCATTACGGTCCCATAAGGGGTATAGGCTTTGCTTGTCTCTTCTTCTACATTAAATACTGACCTTCTCTTATCCTCCCCTAACGAAAGGGATATCTTTTTCTGTGTATTTTCTCCCAGGGTCCTGCTCACAGTACATGATTCTATAAAAAGGCTTAAAAAAAGACTTTTCTGTACACTCTCTGCAAATAAAACCGGGTCATTCAAAGTTTGTTCCATGGACTTCAAATAGCTTTCTACTGTCTCCCCTTTATAGCTCTGTGTGATCTTGTTTTTGACCTCCGTATATCTCTTTATGGTTTCTTCCCTGCTTTTTATGGTATTTTTGTTTCCTGCTTTTTCAATTAGCAAAGGGTATACAACTTGCCCCAGATCATAAGCCATCCTATCCATAATGGTAGCAATACCTTTACCATTGATAAACATATTCTTCCGAAATAATTCAAACCGCCACCCCAAATCCAATTTGGTATAATTCACCTCCATTTCATATTGCAGGATGGTTTCCTTTTGCTTATCCCGCTGAACTTTCTGCCTGATCCCGTATATTTTTTTGGTAGTACCTATATCCACTCCAATACACAGAAATTAAAACAGGTTTACTTTATCATTACTTTGTACATCCACTGATTTATCTGAAAACAGGGTCATATTCTGAGCTGTACTGCTGATGGACACCTCTTCTGCTGAATGTTGTGTTTTTTTAGCATTCACAACAATATTTTCATCCACAATCTCATTCTTATTCCTGGCCATCGTATTGTGGTTTTCGGCGGCACTATCACTAATATTTTTTGCACTATTGGTAATTTCTTCTCCTGCTTTTGTGGTAATGTTTTCACTGGCGAAGATCTCCACGTTCTTCCCGTTAAGGGTTATGGTTTCGGGCGCATCTACTTTTATGTTACCCTCTCCATCCATAAACCAGGTATTCCCCGAAGGATCTTCGATAAAAATACTGCCTTCAGCATCGTTCATTTTTATTTTGGTACCGCTGCGGCTGTGTATTACTTTGAGATCGTTATTTGCCGTCGCGTACCCGCTTTTCTGATTTCCGTTATACATGGTGCCTACCACATAAGGCTTTTCCGCATTCCCTCCTTCGTAAGCCACCAGGACTTCTTCCCCGGCTTCGGGAATAAAATAAAATCCTTTGTTTCCGCCCCCGTGAGGTTGTACCATCCGTATCCACGGGCTTTCGTAATCCCAGTGAAATTTAACTTTTACACGCCCCAGGCCTTTCGGATCGTTATTGTCGGTTACTACGGCAGGTTGAGTTTCTGCTACGGGCGGATTCAGCACATCGGTATACGGAGGGGCTTCTACCGTATCGGGCACAGCATTGAATTCATTGGTATAATTACCGGTTTCATCGCATATATGGGTTATGGCGGTGATGTAGTAACTTCCGAAAGAATCTTCTTTTACCCCATCGGCCATGTCACCGGTCAGGGAAAACATCGGTTCTTTGATACTTACCATATCTCCGAGACGCAAACCGGTTTCGGTGGAAACTCCTTTGGCTACAACCAAACCGGCCGTACGGCCATGCAATTGTGTTTTTACCCTGTCATGCAAATGGCTTTGGGCATTACCCGCGCTTATCGGGTGATGATAATACATAGAAGCCCCGTTATCCGTAAAGACTTTTTGGGAAGCCCGGACCATAGCCTGTGCCAATCCCCTGGTCTCATATCCTACTTCACCTGAGCTTATGGTTTGGGTCTGCGCATTTTCGGGATCATATCCGGTATATTGAAAACTCAACGGCTTTATACTCATATGCCGGTTGAATTTGGTGATATTCTGTCCGTACACCAGGGAAAAAGACTCGGATTTAGGCCTTCCGAACACCAACTCGGTACCGTTGTAATAAAACCATTCTCCTTTTTTCCCAGCCATACGACAAAGAAATCCGAAATCGCTCTCCTTATATTGTACGGTATAATCGAGAGCGGTATCCCTGCTGATCTGCAGGTTCAGGTTCATACTTTCCTTTAGCGGACCAAGCGTATCCTGTACGATAGCCGACAACTCTTTACTGATGTGTGACCGGGTATTGGGAATGCCATCCAGTTTCACCGTGGGGCTCGTCCCGGAAATAATAATCTCTCCTGCAGCTCCCCTGCTCCGGTCCACACTGACATCAGTGATCAGTCCTTTGAACACTAACGGAGAAGTTTCTTTCTGAAGATTCTTGGATTTTATTTCTATGTGAACAGGCTGCCCCATATAATCCTGAGCTTTATCAATAGCTGAAGATATAAATTCTTTAGGCAAAGATTGTTTTATCGAAAATATATGATGTGCCCGGAGTTGCTGTGCGATGGCAATCGTAGAAAACCTGGTTAACAGTTCTCCGTTTATAGCTATCCTGATATTGGTCTGTATGGCCATAATACAATGTGTTTATGTTATAAACCTTCCCTGGTTTGTGAGGTATCCACTAATTTTACAATGTCAAGATTTTCGGCTTCTTCATAAGCCTCATCTATCTGATCTTTGGTGCCTATGTAGTATTGCACAAATCTAATTCCCTCTTTCCCTTCACTATCTCTACTGGCATAACCACTAGATCCGCCTGTAACTATTACAGTATCCGCAGGAAGTTCCCTGTCCATAGTAAACCGAATTTCATTTTCCTGATCGATATTCCGATAATAAAATTTTGGGAAATCCGACCAGCCCGGGTTAGTTGGAAATTTTGACAACAATATCCCGTTCGAAGGTATCCTGTATATTCGGGCTTTATCCTTGTATTCCTTTTCTGCTCCGTTTTCCTGATCGTAAATAACCAAAATATAGCCGGTATAATTTTCCGGCACTACGAATATAGCTTCCTCACCGGAAGGTCCGCACCCTGCAAAAACGGATAGTGCTACAAACAATAACACCGGGATGTTAATTTTAAAATTCATCTTGAATATATTTATTCCATTCGTCAATAGTATAGGTCTGATCACCCTGACGGACACTAGTAAAATTACCATTACTGTCAAACATAATTTGCATATCTACATTAAACAGCGGATTTTTATTATCCCCGAAAAGACTGTGTATTCCCCCGGACTCCTGCTTTGCCCCTAAAAATACTTTGGTCATTCCCGACTGGTCTGCCACAAAAGCTTCGGCGCTGGGAAAACTGTCTCCCGTAAAAGAGCCTTTGATGATCAGCATGCCTTTCTCCTGGTCTTCTGTTACGGATAAAGTGGAATGTACATCAAGGCTCGGGGTTATAAAGCCTGGTGTAAGAGGGTCTTTGCCATAGTGTTGAAAGTCAAAAGATGCTGTCCCTCCGGAAAAAACCTTATCGCTAATCCTGGATTTTGGAATTCCTTCATCCACCTGTGGAGGAACGTATGGCTGCCCGGGCACAGGAGGAGTTCCATAGAACAATGTGAAGTCACTTCTGGACTGCGGGTCGGTAATCATACCTTCCATGGGGTCAACTATAAAAGTACTCCTTACTCTGGAGGTTACATTTTCACCTATATCCAAAGAAGGCCCTCTCCCATCTCCCCTGAAAAATACCCCTGTAGTCGGAGAAGCTATAAAAGATCGTATATGGATACGCCACGGCCATTCTCCATGGCTATGGAGTGTAAAATTTAAAACTCCGCGATAGCCTACACGGGACAATTCTTCGATCCATCCCAAAGCCTCTTGGGCGGCGTGTACACTTATATCCATTATGCTATCATTTATAATGCTACCGGCCAGTTCTTATCAAACCGCGAACCGTTGATATTGATCTCCTTGGCTACAATGGTAATCTCTGCACGCATGGGCAGGGAATCATCGGAATCAAAGGCTTCTTCATACGCCACACAGTAAGCTTTTTTAAATTGCAATCCTCTCATTTTAGACATGCCATCCCTTCGGTAAAACACAAACTCGCCATCCCTTACCTGGCTCGGGTTCCGCATCCAATCAAAAAGCGAAGTACTTTTTGTCAGTTCCACCAGCACCCGGATACGCCCGCCCCTGGGGTCGGCTGCCGGTCTGTCGCTATGATCCGTATCCTGAACCATAGACATTCTGTACCGCAGTACGATCATTTCTTCACCATCAATGGTCAGTTTTGATAAAAAACTCATAATTAAAGTATTATTTCTGTACAGATTGTGTTTAATTTCTCCATAAAAGTACGCCTTTATACCATTAACCCCTATCCCCGAAACCCGGTATTTTCCACGTACATATTTCAATGCTGCCGGATACATCTTCAAAGCCCCGGATATCCCTCAAAAAGGAATTCCTGGAATCAATTTCGTACACTGAGCATAGCGCGAAAATTACGGGCAGGGGTAAGTTAATAACACTGTAACTCCATATATCCGGGTATATGAAACACTCGGTCTCATCCCGGAAAACAGAACTAAAACTTTTCGGACAATTTCTATAATATAAATGTAAGATTGGGGGGGTAAATAAAGGGGAGGGAAACAACCATCCCCTTTTAAGTAATATTTGATCGGCTCGCTTATTACTGCTATAGGAATGAATGTTTTATACCCATTCGTTAATGTGCTCTCCGCCACCACTGGCAACAGCGCGGCATGATATGGTAAATGTTTCTGTTAAAGGATTGTCTCCGGAAGCGTCGAAGTTCTCTTTATACTTCACAAGGTAACCCTCGGTGAAATTCACTTCCCTGAGTTTTGCGTCGGTGTCTCGTTTAATATAGGTAATTACACCGTTTTTACGTTCAAAGTTATTGGTCATCCATTCGAAGAAAAAAGAATCTCCTGTAGATTCCACAGTCATGTTAATACGCCCGCCACGCGTTATTGATGAAGGACGACCGGTAGCATCTACTTCCTGTGCCAAATCGTAATTTGCACTTAAAATGTTGACTTTCTTTCCGCCAACGGATAATGTTGCTTTAAATGACATAATACTAAAATTTAAAAATTAAGGTTAACTAATAAAAAATACCAAATCAAATATTGAGTTACATACAGCCTGCAAGATATTAAATGCGAACGTATTATGCAAAATTTGACGTTAAGAAAGTGTTGTCTTTCCGTTTTCCTTCGTAGGAATTATTTTATGAACGACAGGGTAAAAGGACTGAATACCGGGGAAATGGCCTCTGAAATGCAGCAAGAAACAAGTTGTTCATCTTGTACGAAATGCGACTTTAAAACACGCATATTATCGCATTTAGAAAGAAATTATCGGCTATATATCGGTTAAAAAAGGTTTCTTTAAAGAAGCCTTTGGAAAACAATCAATTACTACGGACAAATATTCATGGGTATACAACAGCGTAAAATTCCGTTTTGCCAAGAATACACCAATAATGAAAATATCTTCATTATCCATAAGCGTATCAGAACGACAGGCTACCGGAAATGGCTTTCAAGGTAATTTCGGATAACTTCGCCTGAAGCATTGCTTCACTATGCCGTAGCCGGGCATTGATATAATTGAGCTGTGCTGTCCTGAATTCAATTGTGGGAATAGTACCTATTTTATACTTTTCCATTGTAATATCCAGGTTTTCTTTAGCGATATTTTCATTTCTGTGTTCCAAAACGATAAGTCCCAGATTGGTCTGATAGGTCTGAAAAGCTGTCCCCAACTGTGACGATAATGCCTGTTTCTGTTGCTCGATCATTAATTGATTATTGTCAATGGCAATTTTGGCAATTTTTTCATTACGGTTCTGGTTAAACCCATCAAAGACATTAAGGCTCACACTAAAGCCGTAATTCCAGCCATAGGACGATGAATTTGTAGTAAAGCCCAGACTGGACTCCGACCTGGCAAAATTATATCCCGTAGAGGCGACTATAGTAGGATAACGTCCTGCCTTTACCTGCTTAAGCTCGAGTTCAGCAATTTGTTTATTAATAATCTGGGCAAGGAGTTCGGGGTTACGTTCTTTGGCAAGGGCTTCGAGTTCAGGCAAAAACAAATCCTTATCCACACCAATTTCGTCAACTACCTGAAAATCGGTTTTACTGTTGCGGGCCAAAAGTTCATTCAACTGTATTTTAGTATTGTTGTACGACTCTTTTTGTTTTAATTTAAGTGTCTGGTCCGTATTCAAATCGACCTGAGCATTCAGCAGTTCGAGTTTCGAGGCTTTACCGATAATAAAACGGTTTTTCGCCAGCTCTACCCGTTGTTCGGAAATTACCAGGGTACTATCCAGCACTGCCAGTTGTTGTTGTTGTTGTACCACATCGTAATAGGTGATCAGTACATTGCTCACATTGGTCAGTATGGCTCTTTTCAACTCGGTACTTCCCAATTTTTCCAGTTCCACAAGCTGCTCATGGCGGGCGAACATCCTTAAACCGTCAAAAACAGTCCAATCCAATGCCACACCGTAATTAAGACTATTATTCTTTGCATTGGACAAGGACATTTCCGTCCCGTCGGTCCTGGTCTGGTCCAGGCTCTGGATACTATTATTATCATTGAGTACCAGGTTGACCTGGGGGAGCATTCCGGCAAATCCTGCACTTACCCCCAATTGGTCGGATTCATAGGAATTTTCAGCAAGGCGGATATCATAATTGTTCTCCAGGGTAATCCTTATGGCATCTTCCGGTGTTAATATATCCTGGGCTCTTCCTTTTATAACCAGGAAACCGAAAATGAAATATATAGACAGTATTCGTTTACTCATGACATTATTTTTTACACGGCATCAAGTTCCGGACGATGTTTTTTATCCCTGGACCACAGGGCATAGATCGCCGGGATAACAAAAAGTGTCAGTATAAGTGAAAACAGGGACCCACCAATGATAACGACACCCATACCTATACGGCTGGTAGAAGCTGCTCCCAATGAAAGTGCTATGGGCAACGCCCCCAATATAATGGTAAGACTGGTCATTAATATCGGACGCAGACGCGACTCAGCCGCTTCGATAATAGCCTGTGATTTTGACATTCCCTCTTCCCGGAGCTGATTGGCAAATTCTACGATAAGAATACCGTTTTTGGTAACAAGCCCTATCAGCATTATAGTACCTATCTGGCTAAATATGTTCCAGGTTTCACCCCAAAGCCACAGTGAAAATAAAGCACCGGCAACGGCCATAGGGACGGTAAGAATAATGATAAACGGATCGATAAAACTTTCGAATTGTGCTGCAAGAATCAGAAAAATAAGTAACAGGGCCAGGCCGAAAGCATAAGAGGTATTGGAACTACTTTCCACAAAATCCCGTGATTCACCTCCGAGGTCTGTAGTAAATGAATCATCAAGCACCTTTTCCCTGATCCTTTCCATAGCCTCTATACCATCGCCAATAGCTTTCCCATTGGCGAGGTTGGCCGAAACGGTGGCAGAAAGATAGCGGTTATGGTGGTATAGTTGGGGCGGACTACTATGTTCGCTTACATTAACAAGGTTGTCCAGCTGGATCAACTGTCCGTCTTCGTTCCTTACAAATATAGAAGTGAGATTTATGGGGGCGTTCCTGTCTTTTTTGTCAAATTGTCCTATGACCTGGTATTGTTTTCCGTTCATAAGAAAATAACCGAAACGTTGTCCACTCAGGGATAATTGCAGGGTTTGTGCGACATCAAGGACTGAAACCCCCATGCTTTCTGCTTTTTGCCGATCGATATCTACATAAATTTCAGGTTTATTAAACTTAAGATTCACATCGGTAAAGGAAAAGGTAGGGTCTTTTTCCACTTCCTGCATAAATTCGGGAATTTTCTCCTCTAGTTTCTCAAAATTAGGTGCCTGGATAATATACTGGATAGGCGGACCTCCGCGACGGTTTACCGATATGGTAGGTTTTTCCGAAACACTGGTTTTTGAGCCGACATATTTTTTTGCCCACGCACCTAAAGCCACAGCAATTTCGTGTTGGGACTTATCCCGTTCCTCGGGTGGCACCAAGGCTATATGAGCCCGTCCGCTATTGACGGATGAAGTTCCAAAGCCGGGAGAAGTGAGTACGAGACTCACTTTTTTTTCAGGGATGGAATCATTGATAAGTTTGGTGATCTCAGTCATATACCTGTCCATATACTCATAGGAAGAGCCCTCGGGAGCTGTCACATTGAGACTGACAAAACTTCGGTCTTCATACGGAGCGGTCTCTTTAGGCAGAATGGCATAGAATAACCATATCAGTCCCAGGCATACAAGCAGGACAGGAAAGCTTAACCATTTGCGTTTCATAAAGCTTTTGAGTGAACTGGCATATCCCTTATTCATCATTACAAAATAAGGCTCAGTTATTTTGTAAAATTTCGATTGTTTCTGCTTACCGGGCTTCATCAAATAAGCGTTGAGCATAGGAGTAAGCGTTAGCGAAACAAAAGCGGATATCAGTACGGCAGCCCCCAGCACCACACCAAATTCCCGGAACAACCTCCCTACGAATCCTTCCAGAAATATTACGGGCAGGAATACCGCGGCAAGTGTAATGGAAATGGAGATCACCGCAAAAAATATCTCATTGGCTCCTTTTATGGCGGCTTCTATAGGACTCATTCCTTCCTCTACTTTTTTATAAATATTTTCTGTCACCACAATTCCGTCATCCACCACCAATCCCGTTGCCAATACAATTGCCAGGAGCGTCAGTACATTGACCGAGTATCCCAGCAACCACATAATGAAAAACGTTCCGATAAGAGACACGGGGATGTCCAGAAGGGGACGCAAGGCCATTGACCAGTTCCGGAAAAAGATGAAAATAACGAGTATTACCAGAACTATGGAAATAAGCAAAGTCTCCGCTACTTCTTCTACTGCCCTTTTCACAAAAACCGTATCGTCGATTACCACATTCAGCTTAAATCCTTCAGGGAGGTCTTTCTGAAGCTTTTCGTATTCTTCATAGAAGGCTTCCGCTATTTCCAGGTAGTTGGTGCCCGGCTGCGGAACAACGGCGACAGCTACCATAGGCTGGCCCGAATCACTCATCTTGGTCTCCATGTTCTCCCCTTCGAGAGCCGCCTTACCAACATCACTGAAACGCACTGTTCTGTCTCCTTCGGCACGAATAATAATATCATCAAATTCTTCTTCGGTAGAAAGGTTCCCTATAGTTCTTACGGTGAGTTCGGTATTGTCCCCGGTGAGTTTCCCCGAAGGCAATTCCACATTCTGAGCCAGCAATGCATTTCTGACATCTCCTACGGTAACTCCATAAGAAGCCAGTTTTACAGGGTTGATCCACAAACGCATGGCATATTTGCGTTGCCCCCATATCTGCACACTACTGACCCCGGGAATGGTCTGCACCCTTTGAGCAATTACATTATCGGCATAATCGGAAAGTTCCAGGATATTTTTAGTATCGCTCTGTATGGTCATGGAAATGATACGCTCCGCATCCGCGTCGGCCTTCGTCACTACCGGGGGAGCATCGATATCTTCCGGCAGGTTCCGAACTGCCTGCGATACTTTATCGCGAACATCATTGGCTGCTTCCTCGAGGTTTTTATCCAGGTTGAATTCAATATTGATCCGGCTGGACCCCTGGGTGCTGGAAGATGTTATATTTCGTATACCGTCAATGGAGTTAATTGCTTTTTCGAGCGGTTCGGTGATCTGGGATTCGATAATATCCGCATTTGCACCGGCATAATTGGTCTGTACGGAAACCTGTGCAGGGTCTATAGAAGGAAATTCACGTATTCCCAAATACATATAACCGATAATCCCAAAGAGGATAATGAGAATATTCATTACCAGGGCAAGAACCGGGCGTTTGATACTAATAGTGGATAGATTCATCGGGATCAGGTGGTCTGTATCGGTTATTTATCTAGTGTTACTTCTACCGGCGTACCGTTATCCAACGCCATAACACCATAAGTTAAAATCGTATCTCCCGGTTTCAACCCGGAAATAACCCGCACGTCACTTTTGGTACGTGAGCCGGTTTTAACTTCAACAGCTCTGGCTTTACCGTCCTGAACAATGAAAATCTCCTTTCCGTTCTGAATGGGAATCAGCGCCTCGGTGGGGACCATCAACGCATCCTGCACGACTTCAAGAGGAAAATTCACATTTACAAACATACCGGGATACAAGACCCCGTCACTATTGTCTACGATAGCCCGCATTTTCAATGTTCTCGTTGTAACCTCAACTTCCGGCTCTACGGCATAAATCTTCGCCGAAAAAAGTTTTTCCGTGTCTGAAGTAGTAAATGTGAGTGTACTGTTAACTTTCATCCGGGAAACATACTTTTCCGGAATAGAAAAAGTAAGTTTCAATTGCTCCGTATTTACAAGTTTTGCAATAATCGCAGTAGGGGTGACATAGGTCCCTTTTGATATGTTCCGAAGACCTATGGTACCGGAAAAAGGTGCTCTGACCGAAGTTTTGTATAGTTGGGCGGCAATGAGCTCCGCCTCTGCCGTTGCCGATTGGTAATCTGCACTGGCTATATCGTATTCTTCCTGGCTTATCGCCTGTTTTTCCAGAAGTAATTTTGCCCTTCTCTCATTTTCCGCTGCCAGTTTCTTCGCTGTCTGCACTTTGGAAAGCTGTGCTTTTAATTCAATGTCATTTACTTTAAAAAGCTCTTGTCCCTCGGCTACCACGGCCCCTTCCTTAAAGTAAATATTCTCTACAACTCCCGAAACTTCACTGCGTATATCTACTTGTTCATTAGCTTCCAGTGAACCGGAAAGAAAGAGTTGATCTTCAAACTTCCGGGGCTTTAAAATCATTCCGGCAATTTTCAGAGGAGTCCGGGAAGATATTTGAGGGGTGTCACCCGCCGAATTATTTTTATTAATCCTATAGGCTATGAGTCCGACAAGCCCAATACCCAAAAGGCCGAAAATAATCGTTCGTATTTTCATACAATAGATTAGGTTTGTTATTTTATCGAGTTAGTTAGTAACGGTATTGCTGGTATAATGACGGGTCAAAAACATTTCAGCATTGCAATAATAAGACTTTATAGACCTACAATGGTTTAATATAATTTTAAAATTACCAAGGTTTCACATTTTTTTAAGAAAAAAGTCCTAAATATCCTACTCTGCAATACATATTTACGGCAGTTTAGATGCTAAATTCAAATATCGCGGAGTATCAGGAGCTCATAATATGGTTATACAACCCGGCTATTAAGTTTAACTTTATATCAAAATAGTATCCATAGGGAGTTCTTCCTATACAGATTGACTACAATTTTTGTCTGGCCCACAACTTTTAGGATTGATCCGTTATCGGACAGAGAAGAAAATGGAATACTTTTAAGGACATCCTTTTGTATCAAAATGAAGGGCGTTTAAAACAAAAAAAGCCCTCCGCACACGGCGGAAAAGCCTTTCATTGGTCTAACTACTAAACCTGGGTAAATCCTTGATTTACCCTAAACAACACAACTAAATTTTCAAAGTCAAAAAAAGTTCCTTAATCGCGGAACTCTCTCTTTATTCAGCGGCCCGGACTGAGCCCGGATCAAACCTACAATACTCTTATATCATTTTTTTAAACCAACGTCTTTCCTACTCACCAAATATCACACATTACATCGATTTTCAGACGTTTGCTATAAACGCTGTGCAAAGATACGGGTAATTTTTGTATGTTGAAAATGAAAACTGTTTTTTTAGCTTTTACTACCATGTTTTCCATCGTCAAGCATTTACTTTTTAAAGTACTATTTTCAAGTACAAAAATTACTCTTATGGAAAGTTAGAACTTAATCACCTACAAAATTGTGTAGGCCTCGCCTAACCCGAAACAGTTCGTATTGTATATTCTCCATGGCTTATCTTCGAAAATCTTTAACAAAAAAATCCTTCATACATTTGTTCGCTTTTTTAACTCATAACGAACAGCATTGTATTTAGGGCTAACATGCCTGTTTTCTTTGTCCGGATGCATACTCAATAGCATGGCATGAAGTATTCCGATATCATGGGTTTTTATATGATTATCAATAAACATATTAAATTCTTCGTAATCCTTATTTCCTAAAATCTCTCTGACTTGGAAAAAGACCTGATCATACTTGTCGAGGTTTTGTTGTTGTGTTGACATGACGGGGTGTTTTAGATTTATATAACACTTAAACGCAAAAAACGTATAATATATATATACGTGAATGCGTACCTGCCATAACAAGTTGAAAAGCATATGGTAAGCCTAAGCAGAGGCTACGGTATTCGAAAGTTCAAATATTCAATATCCAGTATGATTAGGGCTGTGAAAATTACTTTACAAAGTAAATAAAAGGCGCTCTATAAAATGCGGCCTGTCATCATCTTCACCTATGTCAAATCCTCAAGAGTTGCTTCAGGTGCATTTTTCTTAACCGAAGCAATCCCTGTTTCCATGGCGCTAACAGAGGAATACATCTCGCTGGTTCCGATAACCTGGCCATTGGAGGATTTTAAATTAAAATACGGACTCCCGCTTTTAGATGTTAAACGTTCGTAATACTTGTCTTCCGGAGCGTGTTTTCTAACTGATTCCACACCATGGGAACAACTCGCCTTTGCTTTATAGCCCTCACTTGCTAAAATGGTTTGCCCATTACCGGCCTTTAACCGAAACCGGAATTCTCTTTTCTTATCCGTGTAAATTTCAAATTTTGCCATAAGTTGATTTTTAAATGAATTCTTTTAAAGGCATCAAAAAAGATTAATAGTAAATTTATATCATTACAATATTGACATGGTTTCTTCCTGAGAATCTATGGTTTTCCCCTGGTCCCTGACATATAGATTGCTTTGGTCAATATCGATCATCCGTGCCTTTACATTATCTGACAATTGCAGATCAATAAACCTTAACAGATAATTTTTGATCTGATGGTCCAGTACAGGAATAATAACTTCAATACGATGATCCAGGTTCCGTGTCATCCAGTCCGCAGAACCGATATACATCCTGCTTTCTTCCCCATACCCGAAACGATAAATCCTGGAATGTTCCAGAAATCTACCTACAATACTGATGACCCTTATATTTTCACTTTGCCCTTTGATACCCGGCACCAAACAACATATTCCCCTTACAATAAGTACGATCTCCACCCCGCTGTTGCTCGCCCTGTACAAAGCTTCAATCATATCAGGATCTTGTAAGCTATTCATTTTTAAAAAAATATATCCTTTTTTAGCTCCCCGGGCTTTTTCTATTTCCCCCGCTATCAGTTTCATAAATTTCAGGCGCGAATTGAAAGGGGAAACCAGAGTGTGTTTAACCCGGGGTATAATCAGATCCCTGCTCAGCACCTGAAAAACATCATCTATTTCATCCGTAATTACGTCATTTGCAGTAACAATCCCCAGATCTCCGTAAATACCGGAATTCTTCTCATTAAAATTGCCAGTCGCTATATAACCGTATTTTTTTATCTGACCCCGGTCGTCTTTCTTCCGGATCAATAAAATTTTGGAGTGCACTTTGATCCCCGGAAAACTGTAGACTACCTTTGCTCCCTTCTCTTCAAAGGCCCTTCCCCAAAGAATATTGAATTCCTCATCGAAACGGGCCTGTGCTTCTATAAAAAGAAATACATTTTTTTTGTGCTCACAGCACTTCATCAGGGCATGCAGAAGCCTGGATTCCTTACCCACCCGGTAAAGGGAAATCTTAATATCCGTAACTGTTTTATCGAAAGCTGCTTCTTCGATCAGTCTGACCAAAGCATCAAAAGAATGATACGGAAAATGCAGCAAGCGATCTTTCTCTTCGATAGCTTGGAAAATATCTCCCCCCTCACCCCATTTTGAGTTTTTTCGTTCCAAAGCATCAAATTCAAGTGATCCGTCCAAAAGCCGCGGAAAATTGAAAAAATCCTTGAAATTATGATAAGTCCCACCCATTACCAGATCGACCTCATGAATCTCCAGTGCTACTTTCAGTTTTGTCTTGAGATACTCGGGGATAGATTTATCGACAAGTAAGCGGGTAGCCTGCCCCGTTTTTCTTTTACCCAGGGCATTGTATATCGCATCAACCAGTGTTCCCGAATACTCATCCTCCAGGTATAATTCCGCATCCCTGGTCAGTTTAACGGCATACATATTCCTGATTGGCTTGTTTTTACAAATTTTGTTCAGATTGTCCCTGAGAATATCATCTATAAAAGTGATGAAAAATTTTCCGTCATTCGAAGGCAATACAACAAACCTGTCTACCTCCGCAGGAAACCGGACTAAGGCAGGGGTGGTATCTTGTTCAAATTCAACAACCATGGCCATAGCTTCACTGTCCAACGCTATCGCTTCGATGGACATCTCATCAAAATAATGGATATCCAGCCTGCTCGCAAATGTCTTAAAACAGGCCGAGGAAAATGCCTTCTGTTCTTTATTGAATTCACTCCGGGCAATGATACAAATATCATTTTGTTTTAACTCCGGGATAATTTGATCCCGGTAAATCTCTCCGAACCACTCCTGTTGCTTCTCTACTTGACTTTTTATTTCCTTAATAAGTTTGTTGGGTTTAGAGATCAGCTTTCTCCTAAAATCCCGATCCAGCTTTTTCAATTGCCTGATTGCCGATACCCGGACTTTAAAAAACTCATCGAGATTGGAAGAAAAAATGGCCAGGAATTTTATACGTTCGTACAATGGATTCCTGGTATCCGCAGCCTCCTGTAATACACGGTGATTAAATTGCAACCAACTGAGATCGCGATTGTAAAACTTAGGTTCGCTCAACATATACCTGATTAGATTGGAGAAAGATAGATAACAGTTTTCTTTCTTTCTTAAACTTAAAGTTAATTTTCTTCCTGATGACCAAATTAAAAATAAGGTATTTCCTGTCGGATATCTATAAACTTAGCGTCTTTTTCCTCATATTCTATCCGTTATATTTTACTGTATTTTAATTTATTAACCTATACTTTACAATAGATTTTATATTGAGACCTATATTAGTAAGCAATTAATGTAATACCAGATCAATTTTAGTATGTGCTACACTATCTTAATGGCGTAAGAGATGAAAAAAAAGAAAATAGTCTGTTTGTTTATTCTTTTGGTTTATACGGCTCTTATAAATGCTGCTTTTAGTAATACCCTGAAAACACCACCCTCTCCTGGAAACATGCAAACGGAAGAACAGTGGTTCTTTAAGGCTATATCAGCATACCCTGTCTCCGTTACTTTTGAACCGGTGGTATTGTTTAAAAATGGAGAATACCTGGAAGTCGGAATAACTCCTATAACATCCCTGAACATTGAAAAATCCAAAGTGGAAAGGCCCAAAGCCTGGGGAAAATGGAAAAAGGAAAACGACACATATTACCTCACCAACTACAAAGGAAAAACCTATGATTACAAAACAGGTTCCGGAAACTGGTTTCCCGCATTTCGATATGGCAATGATGTGCAACTGGCACGGTCATATAAAACTACTAGTTCTACCGATGTAGAATCTGCAGCTACCCTGGCCATTTCAAAAATATCCTTTATCGATGATCGGCATTTTGTGGAAGGAAACAATACGGGGACTATTGCCCCGGCATCGGCAGCGTGGAAAGAAAATAAGCATACAGGGACATACACCATTCGAGGCCATACACTTATTTTAACCTTTGCTGACGGGAGGCAGGAACAACGTTCTTTTGCTTTGGGAGCATCGGGAAACCCGGCCAGGCCGGATACAAAAATGATTTTTATCGGCGGGGACGCTTACCTGGCTGAAAAATAAGTTTTTTATTATTTTTCACATGAAGGGGGCTTATTCTCATTTGCTCATGACATACTTTTCCAAGCCAGTGCTTTTTGCTTGTTTTAAACAACCGGCAATCACCCTGGCATTGTAGTGCTCCTTCCTGATTGGTATGCGTGTAGTCTCTCGGAAAGAACTCCTTAACTTTGTCTTTTCTCATCTTTTCATAGGCGATGGCAATGCAATCGTTCAAATCAATAAACCAGGCTTTTTATCCATCCTCCGGTTTACATTTGTTTCAACCATTTTCGGCTTTAGTAGTGGAAATGAACTAAAAAGCGAAAGGCATGGAAAATTGTGTTGAAGAAGATGTATCTCATATTCGTACTAAGGTAGCAAATGATATGGGAGTAAAGTAACCGAACCTGCACATTCGTTCTTTGTAGAGGAAAAAAGGTCAAAATCAAAGAGATTTTCCTTATCCGAAATATGGAGATTTATTACCGGGCGCAATTAGCTCCCGTTTTTTATAATAGAGGATTTTTATATCATTTCGGTCTTTCCACATATAGGGCCTTAAATGACCGACTAAAGACTCAAAAACGACAAGTAATCACAACTTTGTATCCCATGTAATAGAACCAAATATTTCACTGAACAACTGCTTCCTTATTATATTTTCTTTTATAGGCTACCGGCGATATTCCCGTAATTTTCCGAAAGACTTCCCGGAAGGCCTTTACATCAGAATACCCCACTTCATACATAATTTCATTAACGGTTTTACGGGTGGTCTCTAATGCTTTCTTGGCCGATTCTACTTTTACCCGTTGCGAATACTCCACAGGGGTATTGCCCGTAGCCTTGACAAACCTGCGATCAAAATTTCGGCGGCTAACCGAAAATCTGGAAGAGAGGTCTTCGATAGCTATCTTTTCATGCAGGTTATCTTCCAGGTATTGCTGTGCTTCTTTTATCATATCATCCTCGTGTTGTTTCTGTCCGGTAAATATGATAAATGCCGACTGGCTTTGCCTGTCCATTTCAATCTGAAAGATTTTAGAACAAAAAATAGCCGTTTGTCGGTCATAATATTTTTCGACGAGATAGATCATGAGATTAAGGAAGGAATATGCTCCTCCGTTAGTGTAAATTCCGTTTTCATCTGTGATCAGTTTATCCGGCTGCAAGTCCACTTTATCAAACATCCTTCTAAAGTCTTCTGCAGCCTCCCAGTGCGTAGAGCAACGTTTTCCATCAAGCAGGCCGGAAGATGCCAGTATAAATGCGCCCGTACATATACTGGCCACTTCCGCCCCGTTTTTATATTGCTTTACAATCCAGTTAATAAGTGTCTCATTGCCTTTTAGAGTACCTTCAAAATTATGGTTTACCGAAGGGATGATTATAAGATCGGTTTTTGTTATGGCCGAAATATTGACATGAGGTTTGACAGAAAAAAGTCCTTTATAAAAATCCACTTCCCTGGGAATCCCTGCCAGGTGAATGGTAAACAGTTCTCCTTTACCGGCTTCTTTCCAATATGTATTGGCCCTGCTAAATATTTGATAAGGGCCTATTAAACTACTAAGGTTGTCCTGTCCTTCAGGTATTACTATGGTCAAATGTTTCATAGTTGTTTGTTTTTATTGTTAGTTAGACAAATTCGCCTTAAATCTTTATCAGTCAACCCTTGTCCCGATGGAACCTGAGATCTTCAGATCAAGTATTACCAGGTATGTTTAAGGGTTATTTTAAAACACGATGGTTTCACTTCTACTCCTTTTGGGAAAGATAGTTATTTGTTTTGTCCAAATCAACCCGTTACAAAGTCTATTTTACACCCTAAATAGGTGATTTACGGACAGTATATTTGTTCTATGTAATTGTCCAACCTTCAAAAAACTAAAAAAATGGAAAAGTCAGAATGCAATATTGCGGTTGCTTATAATGCTGATGCCGGAGAACATACCATTAAAAAAGTTGAATCCAAGAAAATGAAATCGTCAGAATTCATCGCACTGTCTGCCTGTACAATGACCCTGACAGCTTTGGGCATTGACATTATGCTCCCGGCATTTGGTGAACTTCGGGAACACTTTGCCCTTAGTCCGGAGTCTACTGCAACGGCACAAGTCATCGGGTTCTTTTTTATGGGGCAGGTTGCCCAGATTATTTTTGGTACACTATCAGACCGTTTCGGAAGGTTGCCTATCCTCCGTATTGGGTTTCCGCTGTATATTATAGGTGGAATCATTGCCGCCTTTGCGCCAAACCTGGAACTCATGCTTACAGCCCGTTTTGTAGCGGGTATCGGGGCATCAGCCTTATTTATGACAACCATAGCAAGTGTACGTGACCGCTTTGTCGGAGACCAGATGGCCCGTATCATGTCACTGATATTCACGATCTTCCTGTTCACTCCTGTACTGGCTCCCTTTCTAGGGGTAGCTATTTTGTCGGTTTCATCCTGGCGCATGGTATTTCTTATACCCCCGCTGTTTGCAGTTATTGTTTTTCTCTGGTCGCTCCGGTTAAAAGAATCACTTCCTCGCGAACAACGTATTTCTTTACGTTGGGTAAGTATGAGCCGGTCTGTCCTGAAGGTTATAAGTAACCGGACATTCCTTCGCTACACAGGGATTACTACCGTTCTCTTTACGGCATTAAGTTCCTGGGTGGCCAGTTCAGAACGTATAGTCGGGGAGATTTACGGCAGGCCGGAATTATTTGCCTGGATCTTCGCAGGTATCGGATTACTGATGTCTCTTTGCGCTTTACTGAATTCCCGGCTTTCGTCTAAATACGGGGCACGTAAAACTATAAAGTGGCTTCTTATCATTTATACCGCTATAGGAGGCTTTTTATTATTGTCTACCATTATTTCCGGTGATCCACCTGATATACTTTTGTTTTTCATTACTGTTGCCTTACTCATGGCCATCAACATAGCTGTTGAACCCAACAGCAGTGCATTGGCCATGGAACCCATGGGAAATATGGCAGGTATGGCATCGGCCGTTTACGGAACCTCTTTCTTTTTTATAGGGGCATCACTGGGATCAATTATCAGCCATTTTATGGTGAACGGGGTTTTTCCTCTCGTACTGGGCTTTTTTATCATAGGGTTGATTACGGTATTATTGGTACTCGGTGATCGTCGTCCCAAAAACAGGTGAATTCAGCTTTAATGCCCGGATTGACCTATGATAAAGTCTCTATCATATCTTTTTTAGACATTAATTGTTAAATAAAATTTTAAATCATGAAAAGTATTAATCACAGATTAGTCATTGAAGCACCGATTGAAAAGGTTTATGAATCATTAACAACACAGGAAGGCCTGATGGGCTGGTGGACTCCTGAAACAAAAGCAAAACCCGAAACAGGCTGCACAATAAGATTTACTTTTGAACCGGGCTATTTTAAAGAAATGAAAATAGAAGAGCTCCAACCGTATAGCAGGGTAAAATGGCAGTGCGTTAAAGCGTATGAAGAATGGGTAGGTACTTTCATTACTTTTGAACTGCAACCACATGACAGGGGAACATCATTGGTCTTTCATCATGATGGATGGAAAACTAATGCAGAAACCTATGCAGGATGTAGTTATGATTGGGCCATTTTCCTCAGGAGCCTGAAACTTCTTTGCCAGACAGGTCAGGGACAGCCATATCCTGATCATCATAAATAACACATAGAAACACTGAATGTATCTGGCATTAAAATTTACTCCACTAACTCTAACCGTACATTATCAATCCATGTTTTGTTTTGGGTATCCTGACACTCAAAAATAAGTCGGTACCTGCCGGGAGCAGATATATTCGGTGTATAGAAATTAAATGTTTCGATATCTTTGTTCTATGCTATTAATTCAGAGTTAAAATACATATGGTGCAACCGGTTTTTTTCTTTTTTTCTTTTTAGATAGGTCTTCAGGCCCTGTCTCCGAATCTCCCTGCTCCTTACGCCATATTTTTACTTGTTTTCGTAAACTTTCCTTAATTTCGGAGTATTCAGAATTATTTGCGAGATTGTTAAGTTCTTGCGGATCATTTTTGATATCGTAGAGTTCTTCTTTTGGGTGATGATGGTACCTCCATAATACCGATTTGGCATGTGCATCGGTGAACGATTTTTCTCGCCATGAATCCCAGTACTCCCGGCCTCCGTCGTGGTCTTTGGCCTTGTCCATATGTGTGGTATAGAGCACTTCGGGAGCAAGGTTGAGAATATACTTATAACGTTCGGTACGGACCATACGTGAAGGGGACCGGTTCATCTGGCCATCACCGGTATGGGTAGCAAAGACTACTTTGCGATGTGTATCTTTTTTTCCGGTAAGCAGTGGCAGAAAACTTTTACCGTCTATTTGACCGGGAGCTTTCCCTCCACCGATTTCAACAAAAGTGGGAAGCAAGTCAATGAGGGAAACCATAGCCTTGGTTTTGGTATTGGCTTTTATTTTCCCCGGCCAGCGTATCAGCATAGGGGATTGGACGCCATAATCATATAAGCTCCATTTACCAAAAGCCCATTGCGGCCCCTGATCAGAAACAAAAATCACAATAGTATTTTCCTCCAGTCCGTTTTTTTCCAGGCTGCTCAGCAACTTCCCTACATTCTTATCCATTTTTGTAATGTCCTGATAATACCTTGTCCTTGAAATCCTGGTATCCCTGGTATCAATATGTCTTTTGGGGATATCGACTTCATCTTTGTCATATTCCGAATTTTCAGGCCAGATAACATGTGGGCTATGGTCGGCAATCACTAACATAAAAGGACCTTCTTCCTTTTGCTCGGAAAGCCAGCTATCTACCGGCTCCATATTTAAATCATAATGAAGCCCCGGATTATTTTCAAAACCCGGTTCGGGCACATTGGTATTCATAATCCTTTCAAAAGGAAAATTTTCTTCCGGGCCCACATGATACTTTCCCGCTATGGCAACCTTGTAATTCAAAGGCCTTAAATAATGGGGCAGGGACTGCGTTCCCTCCTTTACACCACTATGATTACCATGTCCGCCATGCCGAAAAGGCATGAGTCCCGTAAACATTGAACTTCGTGAGGGTCCACAGGTTGGAGAACTGGCAAATGCATTTTGGAATAATAAAGATTCACCGGCCAAACGATCCAGATTCGGGGTATTCACTATCTTATTTCCGTACGGACCAATATCCTCCGCGGCCAGGTCATCGGCAATGAATAATATTATATTAAGAGGGTTTTTCCCTGGGGAAATAGGTTTTTGAGCCGTAGAATTAACAATATTTCCTAATAGAAAAAATAATACTAAAAAATGAAATTTATTTATTTTCATAATCCGATTAATTACAATGTTACTTCCTTTTAATGGGCCCTACGGCTTTCTTTATATTTCCGGGCAGCCATTTCTCAAAACGTTTTTTCACTTCTTCATATTCGGGGTTATTGGCCAGGTTCTCCCATTCTTCAGGATCACTTTTATGATCATAAAGTTCTTCGGTGCCATCATAGTATCTTATATACCTCCAATTTTGGGTTCTCACTCCAATACTTCCTTTTTTATAATATGTGATGGAAGGTGTTTTCCTGTCATAATCTTCGTCCTCCACCACATTCCTCAAAGATACTCCACTTAATTCCTGATTTACCATTGGCAAATTACAATAATCTATTAATGTAGGGTAGATATCCAATAAATTTACAGGTTGGCTTCTTTCTTCACCTCCTGGACCTCCAGGAATCCGGACCATTAATAGGGTGTGGGTTGTTTTTTCCCATAAAGCATATTTGGCAAAGTGTTCCTTTTCTCCCATATGGAAACCATGATCTGCCCATAACACAATTATGGTATTATCTTTATACTTGCTTTTCTCAAGAGCTTCCATAACCCGGCCTAAGTTATAATCCATAAAGGAAATAGATGCTAAATAAGACTGAACGACAGGCTTCCACTCTCCCACCTCTTTAAGCTTTTGAAAGTTTACAGGTTTTGCAGCCCATCTTTTTCCTATTTCCGGTATGTCATCCAGATCATTTTTAAGAACGGTGGGCATTTGCAACTCATCCTGGGGGTACATTTCAAAAAAACGCTTTGGAGCAGTCCAGGGATTATGGGGCCTGTATAGACCTAATACCATGAAAAACGGATGGTCATAATCAGCTTCCAGCCTTTCAATTGTTCTATCTGTATTTACCACATCGGGAAAATCATCATCGGGACCTTCCCAGGATTCATAATCAAATAAAGAAGGGTGTGCTATGCTATCTGGTATATTCGGCACTTTGGCATTAGGGCCATATCCTCCGTCGTGACCTTTCATGTCATCCCACATTTCCCGGATCCTTTCTTTGCCAGGCCTTGAAATATGGTTGTCCTTTCCGGTATGAAACAATTTCCCGGACCACATAGTTATATAACCATTATTTTTGAAGTGTTCAGGAATTAAAGTCGATTCCATAGCTTCGCCGGAATTTCGGAAGTGGTCCGGATTATCATATAAACCTGTCACAATGGGACTAAGTCCGGTTAAAACAGCTGACCGGGAAGGATTACACACCGGTGCGGCGGTATACGCTTTGGTAAAGGTAATGGCTTTCTTTGAAAACTTATCCAGATTCGGCGTTTTAATGCCCGGGTAGTCTTCTAACAGGGATACGTAGTCATTTAAATCATCAACAGCTATGAATAAAACATTGTATTTTTCCTGAGCATATAATGAGACCAAAGGTATTATTGTACTAAACAATACCGAGAGCACTATATTTCTCTGTCTCTTTGGTTTATTTAAGAATTCTTTCATTTTCCTCACCTTCTAACTGTGGCATTTTATCGTACCATTCCGTGACTTTTTTAGTCATACTTTTTACTTTATCAGGATATTTATCGGCTATATCATTGGTTTCTCCGGGGTCCTTTATAAGATTATAAAGTTCGGGCCTTCCACCGTCGAAATCACAAAGCAGTTTAAAATCTCTGTCACGGATGGCCAGATCGGGTAAGGGATCATCAAAATCCTCATAGTTTTTTCTATCCGGCGGACGCCCCCAGAAGATCGGAGATTGTCTTGATTCACCGGTTTTTCCGAGCATGGTTCGCAAAAGATCTTCTCCATCGGTTAGTTCAGTTTCATGCGTATCTATACCGGTAAATTTCAGAATTGATGGTTTCAGATCGATCGCTGAGAAATAATTCTGACTATTGCGGGTTCCTTTGGCATCTTCAGCAATGAATCCAGGTCCCCAAACGATTAATGAAGACCGGATTCCACCTTCGTATAAATGACCTTTATACCCTTTGAGATCACCCGATTTTCCGGCGCCAGGCTCGGGTCCATTATCGGAACAGAAAACAATCAGTGTATTTTCACGCAATTCTTTATCATTTTTTACATAATTGAACAATTTCCCGAATTGTTTGTCCATGGCTTCAAGAACTGCCAGATACAGTGCTCTTTTCCCATCTTCCTTTGTGAGGTCATAATCCTCAAAAGGCGGCCAAAACGGGCTATGGACATCGTCCGGCCAAATATTTACATAAAAAGGTTTCTCTTCTTTTTTAGATTGATCTATAAAGCCCATGGCTGCATCAATAAATCCGGTCGTGATCTCTGAGCGTTGCATCCATGTGTGTGGTCCTCCGAGCCGCACAGCATCTTCCCAGATCCGGCCTACCTTTCCCTTTGCATCTTTGGTAAGCGGTAATAATTTGGGGCCCATGCCCTCAAAATTGGTCAGCGATTTATCAAAACCATATTCCGTAATGGCCGGGGCTTCATCAACGTCGCGTTGTCCGCCCATATGCCATTTCCCGAAATGCCCGGTGGCATAACCCGCCTTTTGCAAATCTCTGGCGAGCATGGGGGCCGAGGTGTCCAACCAGTTTGCCACCCCTCTTTTTGCATTATGTTTACGGTTGGATAAAAAGGAAGTAATATTCCAGCGTTGAGGATATGTCCCCGTGGATATCGCCACACGTGATGGTGAACAGATCGGGGCATTTACATAAAATTGCTCAAAACTTATACCCTCGGAGGCGAATTGATCAATGTTAGGTGTTTCAGCCTCCGTATTGCCGAAATTCGAAAGATCGGACCATCCCATATCATCAATAAAAATTATGATGACATTGGGCTTTTTACCGGATTCGGCAAGATTGGCATTAGATTTTTCAGTTTTATGTTTACATCCGAAAACAACAAACAATGTTAATACCAACAAAAATAAAAGTTTTTCTTTCGGTTTTTTATATAAACTCATCAGATAAGGTTTTAGAACATGAAGATTTATGAAAAGGATTTTTTAGAATTGGTATTATATTTTCTTCGCTTCGGGATACTTTTCCAACGTTTCAATCATTTCCGAAATTACATCCGGTTTTTCCGGGGCAATGTTTCTGGTCTCTTTCGGATCATTTTCATAATCGTATAACTCATATAAGACCTCCTTGTTATTATGGCGCATTGGTGTCCACCTGATCATCCTGTACCTGTCATTGCGGATGGCCTCCCCCAGATAACCTCCCATCGGAAAAGCGTGATAGGCATGGTCCTTTATTTCTTTGGACCCGTCTTTTAATACGGGGGTCAGGTCAATTCCATCTATGGGTTGGGGCCCGATAGGCTTATCCAGTCCGGCTAAACTGGCCAAGGTAGGGTAGACATCTACCGATTCTGCAAATTGGTCGGTGACACTGCCAGTACTCGTAACTCCGGGCACCTTAAAAATTAAAGGGATGTGGTTGGCCTGTTCAAAATTAGTATGTTTGGTCCATATGGCATGATCACCCAGATGCCATCCATGATCGCCCCACAACACGACAATGGTATTTTTATCCAGTTTCAACCTTTTGAGTTCATCCATTATTTTTCCCAATTGTGCATCCATATAACTTACACTCGCATAATAACCATGAATCAATTTTCGCTTTAGATCCTCATCATATACATCCTTGCCCACCGGGACAGGGAAGAATTGGGACATTTCATGATCCCGCTTCTTTGTAAAGTCCGGGGAACCTTCGGGGGCCTTTTCGTAATCCGGCAGCGACAAGTCTTGAGGTTTGTATAAATCCCAGTACTTTTTGGGCACGCTAAAGGGCAAATGTGGTCTGGCAAAACCGACTGCCATAAAAAAAGGCTGTCCGGGCTTTCTACTCAATTTTCGCAGGCGATCGATCGCATGATTAGCCACCCTGGCATCTGCATAGGCATCGTCGAGCACATCGGGAGACTCCCAGGCTGCCCCCCGGGGCAGCTCCTTGTTTGGTGGGGTGTCTTCGATATACATCCGGGTATTTTCAAAAAAAGCTTCCTCCCGGGTCAGCTCCCCGTTCGTACTCTCTGGTTGAATATATTCGATCACCTTTTCCTTAAAATGGGGAATACTCCAGGATGCCTCATCATTGGTATTGCCATGTCCGATATGGTATACCTTTCCCATCGACTCGGTGTGGTAGCCTGCATTCATAAAATGTTGGGGCATTGTAACCGCATCGGGGACAACATCACGGAATTCTTTTCCAAAATTGTACAGCCCGGTACTGGTGGATCGGGATCCCAGCATAATATTATACCGGGAAGGACCGCATACCGCTTGGTTGCTATAAGCATTGTTAAACCGCATGCCTTCCCCGGCAAGCCGATCGATATTGGGACTTATGGCTATGGTATCACCATAGGCGCCCAAAGCAGGTTTTAAATCATCTACCAATATCAAAAGTACATTTGGTTTCGGTGATTCACTTTGTGAAAAAACGATCTGTGCCAAAAGACATATCAATAAAAAGGATGAAGTTACTTTAAATTTCATAAACCTTAATTTTATATTTCCTGTTCTTTAATTTTTTAATTTTATTCGGGGCCACTACAGTTTTCCACGATCCATTTGCCCTTGAGAGGAAGCCAACCAAGGTATTCGATCTTAAAGACAGACAGACGAATACCTGCACAAAAAAATATTTCGGGAACCTAAGATACTAAAGGAACAGGTTAAACCGAAATTTCAAGTTCCCTTTCGTTGAAGGAAGCAATGGCTTCTATACCATCGAGTTGTTTTAGGGTCTTGCCTTCTGAGTCGAGAATCCGGACGGTATAGATACCCGCCCTGTCCATGACCGGCTGGAATTCAGTGCCTCCGGGTCTCATGATTAACTGGGGTTCCTCCCTGTCATTAAGAACCTTGAACAAGGGATTCTCCAAACCCTTTACCTTGAGCTTCGGAAGAAAGTACGGGGATTGTGGCCTATAGTTGTCCATTTGGTTTATCGTCACCGGCCATCCTCTAAATTGGCCATCCGGATTTCTTCTGGGATTAACATATCTGGGCCAGCATTCCAGTTTAACCTCACGGTTGCGCTTGTTGAAGGTTACAATCCCATATCCCGGCGAGCGATCATAAAGTCTTGACGGTTCAAGGCCGGTTCTATATGGGTTTGCCACTGCCCTTACGTGTAATTTGTTGCCAAAGGCATCTTCGTGGTTTCCCGTATATTCCGGTTGTCCTTCCAAAGGTTCCCGTATAGTGGGCCACCAGCGCCTTGGCCAACTGTTACCAATAGCGGGCACAGCAAAGGAATAGCCTGCATCCTGAAAACTGTCCACTCCATATTGGCTCACGGAAGGTAGATGTTGGTCGCCGGCAAGATGTAGGGCATAACTCTTTCTTATCAATCTCAGCACCTTGTCCCTTTCATACTGAGGCCATCCGCCGCTGTCCATATCCGCAACCGCTACATCACCCTGGACATATTCGTCTTTTTCAGGGATATCGAGCCTTTGTTGCATACCATTACTGTTCTCGTCAGGTAGGGTCTGCAAAGCATGAAACGGGGTACACGAAACCAAGACCTTCATCTCGGTTTCCCCACTCCAGTTCTCGGTCCATTCCTTTAGGAATTCCATCTGTCTCGTACCCAATAGATGAGCTTCGGGATAATCGTTTTCCTTTATGGGATAATCCGTGTTCTCCACGAAGGCATCCCTGACCGTTGCTTCCTCTGGGAGAATGGTGGCAGGACCCGACTTGAATTTCCTATCCTCTACAATACCAAAACTTATCCCGGCATAGTCCCAATTGGAATAGAACACATGGATGCCCCGCTCTATCGGGTGGGGATCATAAGGATCCGGCATATGACTGGTCTGGGTGGTCATGGCGAGATTGACCCATTCCGGAGGCATCATGAATCCACCGTAATCCCTCTCGTACCGCTTCCCTATGGAAGCTTTTGGGAATTCGATTCCATTGGCACCAAAAAGATTGCCTTGAAAGACATCATGATCATCAGGAAGGTTTATGGTAGGTATATGCTGGAAAAGTTTTCGGAATGACCATCCGAACATATACCATTTCCTGAGGTAATCCAGATAAGCCTTTTCCAATGGGGCAGTCTGAAAGCCAAAGTGTCCGTTGATCTCGTAAAACTGATCCCCTAGGAACATGACAAGATCTGGTTCGTGCATTGACGCATGTTCCACAACATCCTGGTCAGGAAAACCCATATCGTGGTTACAACTGCAAACGAGTGCCTTTACGAATTCTTTGTTCAGGGGCTCGCGTGCAATGGTTCCCTCCCAATAGGATGTTTCCTTGCTTCCATCAGTATAGCCAAGGCTATAAGAAACCCTGAAAGGTGTGGATTCTTCAAAACTCCAATTGTCAAACCTGAATTGTGCCGTATAGGAAGGGTATTGTACTTCCGTTTCCTGTAACAGCTTCCATGTATCACCCCGTTTAATTTCAAATCCCACTTTTGAGGGAAGGGGTATGGGGCATAGCTGGGCAGTGAGTTTTACCAAATCTTTTTGTCTGGTGTACTGGGTAAAGCACAAAGGACCAAAAAACTGTCCATTATCTTTCATGAACTTATCCCCTGAGAGTTCCCACTTGTCAAAAGAACAGACCAGACCATCGGCATTTTCCCGATCGAACTCCTCAAAGTGGCACAACAAGGCGATATTACCAATCAAATCCTCCGGGGCGACCCCGTTCTTTTCTATTTCGCCTAATGGATTACCGGCCTTGTCGAACACGTTCAAGGTTAAATGATATGCCTTCCCCAACGGTTCCGCAAAAGCCTCCAGCACCACACCTTCGGCCAACTTACTTCTTTTGACCGGAGATTGATAGAATTCTTCACTTCCAATGAACAAGTTCCCCGAAGTGGTTACCCCAATCCGAAGACCATCACCATGAACAGCGGATGCCCTGTATTCAAAATTCCAGCTCTTTGCCCCTAGTACAAAACCTATCCTGTTATGGTCCGAAGCCTGGAGTTCCTTTGAAAATCTGACCCCAACCCTTGAAACAAAACTATTCCTGGAATTGCCCAATTGCATGCTAAGGTGGTGAAAGGTCCTGTTTTTTCCCTGTACAACGCACTGTAACAGGCCATCTTTTATATTCCAGTCCTGTAGCCTATTGGCCCAATATTTTGGTCCCGCCCAATCCATGTCGGGCAATTTGTCCCAATTACTGATATCGTGATCCGTGGCTTCCTTGTTCTCCGGTATTTTTTTCCCGTTTTCGGAAAAAACACAATTACTGAAAAGCGAAGCGGAAACCCCTCCCAAAAACAGGGATTTTATATTCTCTCTACGATTCATAATAGGATAATTTATTTTCCTTTTTGTTTAACCATCAATATCCATCTCTTTGCCCAAGGGCCGGGTTGGTGTTGATTTCCCCTTGCGGATACGGGAAAAATACCTGGTGGGCCTGTGCATTTAACCCTCTATCCTGCGCAAATTCTATAAACTTACCATGTCGGATCAGGTCTTCCCTTCTTTTGCCCTCACTATAGAACTCCCATCCCCTTTCATCAAGGATGATATCTCTGAAGGAATCTGCTCCACCAACTTCTGCCAACGTATAGGGATCGTCAATGGAACGTAGACGGACTTCATTAACAAGGTCAACGGCCTCCTGTGTAGGCCCACCCAACTCGTTCAGGGCTTCTGCCCGGCATAGCAGGATATCTGCAAAACGGATGTAGGGAAAATCCGAGCCCGAGAAATTGCCCATTTGTTCGTTGTCGAAAAACTTGAGACTTCTTAAATTATTAGGAGTGGTTCTTAAGTTAATGGTATTGCCTCCCATGTTTGTGTAAGTTTCCACGATCCCTGTCTTACGGTCATCCGCCGGATCAAAGGAATCATAGAAACCATCCTTTATACTGAATTGGGTAGCCCAGTTCCCCATAGCAGTCGTCCAGACAAATTCAGGAATATTGTCGGCACTTCGAAATCCCGGAGGAAAGGCCCCGTTCTGAAACTGATTTCCGGATCCGGCCTGGTTGTCAAATGACCATGTTACTATGATTTCCTTGTTATTGCCTTCGTTTTCCACAAAAAACAGGGCGCGATACTCCGGATAGAGTTCATAATAGTTCAGGTCCATTATATTCTGGGTAACATCCACGACCTTTTGCCACTGCTTGGTCTCCATCAAAAATTTTGTAAGTACCGCATAGGCATGTCCCTTTGTAGCCCTTCCCCTCTGAGTCTGTGCCTCGGGATTCAACAGGTTTTCGGCCGCAGCCAGTAATTCGGTCTCCACAAAGGTATTGAACTCTTCCTGAGAGGAAAGAGCGAGTTCCTGAGGCTGTTCGTTTTGGTCCGTTGTAGTACGCAACGGCACCAGTCCAAAATATCTGTGAAGAAAGGCATATTGTGCTGCCCTCAGATATCTGGCCTCTGCAGTGATCGTCAGCTTCTCCGATTCCCCTAACAGTGTATTACCAACATTTTCCAAAACCGTATTAGCATCTCTTATAGCCTGGTATCGGGCCGCCCAGATCGGGCCCTCGAAAAAGGTGTGAGAGGCATCCCAGTTAAAGTCGATAAAAGGCTTCATTTCCCTTTCGACGGCTCCTATTCTTACAAAGCTCATGTCCGTGGTGACCTCATTGATCAATATTTCGTTCTTAACATTGCCTTGGCGCAACCTATCGTTGAGATAGGCTGAAAACAGAAGCGACTCTATTCCTTCTTTTGTCACCAATACATTTTCCGGGGAGAATTCTCCTACTGGGGGCATATCCAGTTCCTTTTCACATGAACTTAAGACCAGACTTGCCATGGTCAGTCCTGTAACTATTTTTAAATATAAATTTTTCATCACGCTCTTTTTTAAAATTCAACACTTAAACCTAGTAAATAAGTCCTGGGAACGGGATATGCATTGAAATCCAATGCTATCGTATTGCTGCCACTTGCGTTGGCCGCAGGATCAACACCGCTATAGTTCGTTATCGTAAAGAGGTTTTGACCCGTTACGTACAGGGAGAGCCTGTTCAGGAAACTTATGTTATCCACCGGAATGTTGTACCCCAACCGGACAGATTGTAGCCTTACATAGGAAGCGTCTTCAACCGTTCTGGTATTTATCAGGGCATTTGACCCTCCCTGGGAGGTAGGATTTACAAAAGAGGGATAACTATTAGTGGGATTTTCCGGGGTCCATCTGTTCAACAAGGGTTCGGCAATCCTGTTGCGCCTAAAGTTGTTGGGGGAATAGGAATTGATCAGGTTACCGTTTAACCGTTCCACTCCTTCCACTCCCTGCATGACGATATCAAGGGTAAAATCAAAGATTTTGAAGTTGTTGGTGAATCCCCAGGTGATATCAGGAATCGAATTTCCGATGATCTGCCGATCATCCGCATTAATAACACCATCTTCATTGATATCGCGGTACTTGACATCTCCTGGCCGGACCTGGGATTCGGTGACACTGAAGTCGTCCCCTTCCTGCCAAACACCATCGACAATAAAGCCGTAATAGCTATCTATGGTTTCCCCGGGGGAAACAATGGTAAAATCGGGAATCTGGGCCTGTGCACCCCTAATGATATCCCCTCTATCGCCTATATCCAACACCTCGTTCTTCAACTTGGCCATGTTTGCATTGACATCCCATGAGAAGTTGTCGCCAGTTATTATTCCAGCACTTAGACCCACTTCCACTCCCCGGTTCCTGACACCACCCAAATTCTGCGTTTGCCCGGCAAATCCGGTATTTAAGGCTTGGGGTACAACGAGCAAAAGATCTGTTGTTTCTTTGTTAAAATAATCCACGGAACCCGCAATCCTGTTCCCAAACAGTCCAAAGTCAACCCCTATATCGTACTGAACTGCTTTCTCCCAGGTAAGGTTGGGATTGGAAAGCCTGGACGGATATATGGTATTGTAGAAAGTATCTCCGAACAAATGATTGCCTCCTGCCGAAAAAGTCTGGAAGGTAAGGTCGTTGGCTATATTGGCATTCCCCGTACTTCCAATACTGGCACGTAGCTTTAATTCATTGATCCAAGGACTATCTTTTAAAAATTCTTCCTCTTGCATTTTCCATGCAATGGCTCCTGACGGGAAGTATCCAAACTTATTGTTATCTCCAAATCTTGAGGAACCGTCTGCCCTGATTGATGCCGTGAACAGGTATTTATTATTCAATGAATAATTGACCCTTGCAAGATAGGATATGAACCTTGACTGGGATCTTCCACTGCCCAGGTTGTTCAGTGTGGGATCTCCGGACCCTATGGCATTGGTCCCCAGATCGGGAAGGGCAAAACCCCGGGCATTGCCCGTAAACGATTTGGATTGGAAATATTCATACGTTGCACCCAGTACGGCCGTTAGGTTATCATTGCCAAAATCCTTATTATAGTTCAAGGTACCTTCCATAGAAACATAATCTCTTCTCCCTGTCTGGATAGATGCTATTCCTCCGGTACCGAGACCGGCAAGGGTGTAGGGCTGTATAAATACGTCCCTACGGACTGATTGAGTATCCGCGCCCAACTGCACCTTGGCCGATAATGAAGGAATAATGTAATACTCAAAAAAGGTGTTGCCGTAAAACCGAAACGTTTCCGCACTGGCACTTGCGCCGTTCAAAATGGAAAGGGGGTTGTCTATGGTTATGAAATCCGAGAGTTTATAACTACCATCTCCATTATAGGGTTGGATCGTAGGATCAAAATTGATCGCTGAATAAAGGGCGCCTCCGTTCTCGTTGATTCCTGTTCCCGTTGATGCAAAATCATCCTTTATATAGGACGCATTCATGTTGATCCCATAATTATATTTATCGATAGCGTTAGAACTAAGGTTCAGGCGTATGTTATACCGGTCCATTCCCGATCCTTTTACAAGGCCTTCTTGGTTAAAGTAATTGATGGATGAATAATAGGTTAAGTTCTCCGTGGCTCCCGAGAAGGATAGGTTGTGGTTCTGGGTAGGGGCGGTCTGTAGTACAAGGTCTATCCAATCGGTCCCATTTCCTTCGATGTTCTCTATCCTTTGACCTGGATCTCCACCGCCATCGTCAATTATTGAATTTAATACGGTCTGGTACTCTACTGGGGAGAGAAGGTCCAATGTTTTGGCCGCTTCCTGTAAGCCATAGTAATAATCATAAGCCACTTTTAGTTTTCCGGTCTTTCCTTTTTTAGTGGTGATAAGGACTACTCCATTGGATCCTCTTGAACCATAGATGGCGGTACTGGAAGCATCCTTTAATATTTCAATAGACTGTATATCGGCCGGGTTTAGTGAGTTCAACGGGTTCCTGGGATTTTGGTTGGCGGTAAATCCGGCACCCCCGCTCGCTGCAATGGTACCGTTGTTCACAATTACTCCATCGATCACATAAAGAGGTTCTGTTCCGGCATTTATGGAGCCCGCTCCTCTAATGTTTACACTCAGTCCGCCCCCGGGCTCGTTGCTTTTCTGACTTATCTGAACTCCGGCCACCCGGCCCTGCAGGGCCTGTTCTACCGAAGCGTTCGCCCCCGGATTGAGTTCTTCTGCCTTAATGGATGCAACAGCACCTGTCAGGTCGCTCTTCTTTACCGAACCATAGCCAATTACAACCACTTCATCAAGGGTCTGATTGCCCATGGCCATGGTGACATTCACTATAGATTGGTCATTAATCGGGATTTCCTGTGTCTCAAAACCTATATAACTGAAGATAAGGGTGGCATTTGTCTTAACATTATTTAGAGTGAAATTTCCGTCAAAATCGGTCTGGGTGCCATTGGTGGTTCCTTTGACGACCACATTAACACCGGGAAGGGGCTGTCCGTCATCCTCGGTGACCACATTTCCGGAGATACTTAGCTCCTGGGACATGGCATCCATCCCGAACAACAAGGACGCTATTATCAATAGGCGAGATGCATAATTTCGCCGATATTTGCCTGTTCTCATAATGTGTAGTTTTTAAGTTAGTTTTGGTTATTTCTATACATTTGTACCTTTGTTTCGCATTCTTTCCATAAGATGAACCGATTTATCTTAGATGCCATCAATCAGGTGAAACCTCTACTCGATTTTCTTCTTTATTGTTATCCCTGGCCTCGCCAACCGTATAAAGCCCCATATCAAATGAATGGTCTTCCTTGTCAGCCTTGATTTTCACCGCCAAAACATTTTTCCCTGTTCTCAAATATTTCGATGCATTCGGGATTACTTTGTTGCGGTAGTGCCGTTTCCGACCTCCCTCATCCTTTTCCGAAGTAACCTTTTTGCCATTGATGAAAACATTCATGCTGGACTTGTCAAGATAATATCTCAGAATAAAGTTTTCCGGGACTACCTCCAGATCAAATTCCTTTAGGATGTTCAGGTCCTTACGTTCTCCCCATGTGCTCCCATCGGGAAGAAAATAGTTGTCATAGGAACTGAAAGGGCCTGCCATATTCTCCCATTTCCCCTTCTCCATTTTTAGGGGCCATTTCTTTCCGGGGTTATTACTTAACTTCCAGGTGTTCGGGCTGTGTTCCGAATCGGCGACAATGGTCTTGTACCGCCCAACTTTTTCATATACCGGTTTCATCATTTCACTGGTCTCCCGCGGATCTATCTTGATTACTTCCCGATCGTATGTCATCAATCCATTGACCTCTCCTTCTACATCCGTGGTCTGTGTATAAACCGCCGCAGAGAGCCCGAAGCTTTTTAAGCTGATAAGATCGTCCATCATCTCCCTGAACCTGGTTTTAAACTCGGATTGGTTTTCATAGGTCAAATAGCCCCAATTTTTTTTGTCCCACCATATATGGTCGGGGACCGCCCAGCCAATTCCAGCATATTCACCCAGGACAGAAGCCCTGTTTTCTTCCGGGTATTCAAGTCCCGGCCCCGGATACAGATGAATGTCCAACATATCCCCTACCTGCCTGTCGGCCCATCCACTGGGCGAATCGATCAACCTGCTGGGGTCATATTCTTCTGTCCATTTGGTAACACGTTGGGTATCATACTGCCCCCAACCTTCGTTAAAAGGTACCCAGACCACAATAGATGGAAAGGAATGCAACTGGTCCATCATTTCCTTTAGTTCAGACTCAAATTGCCCTGATGACGCTTCGGAGCGCTTTGCATCATCTTCCCAAGCCTGGATCCTAAGTTTTTTCAAATGATTGCCATTGGGCATATCCTGCCATACCAGCATTCCCATCTTATCACATTCGTAGTAATAAATCGCAGGCTCTACCTTAACGTGCTTTCTGATCATATTGAACCCCCATTTCCTGGTCATTTCCACATCGTACATCATCGCTTCCCTGGAAGGAGCGGTGTACAGTCCGTCGGGCCACCATCCCTGGTCCAGCAGGCCAAATTGGAACAGAGGTTCATTGTTCAGCAGAATACGGGTAAAACCATTCCCATCCTTACCAAGGCTTATCTTTCTCATACCAAAATAACTGGAAACCTTGTCCACAGATCTGCCATTGTCCAACAGTTCAACTTCAAGGTCGTACAGATAAGGGTTGTTCGGGCTCCAAAGGACCTGATCGGGAATACCAAGGCTGACCACAGCACTCTTATCTCCTTTTTCAATTTCAATTATCCGTGATGTGACTTCTTTGTTACCATTCTTAGCTGTCACCTTTAACTGGAGGTCCCGGGAAATCGTACCGAAATGGATCTCGGACTCCAGAGTGGAATTGTCTATGGACGGAGTATTCTTTATAAGTCTTATATAATCTTTGGAAGTTTTCTCAAGCCAAACAGTCTGCCATATGCCCGTTACCGGGGTATACCAGATTCCGTGTGGATTGGCCACTTGTTTGCCCCGGGGCTGGGTGCCAGAATCAGTTGGATCCCATACCTTCAGAACCAGTTCCTGTAGCCCCCCTATTTTAATAAAGGGAGTTATATCGAAACTGAACGGAGTGAACCCTCCTTTGTGACTACCCACTTCTTTCCCATTAATATAAAGTGTGGCCTCCCAGTCCACTGCGCCGAAATTGAGCTGTATTCTTTCATCGTCCGAATGGGTAGGGACTTTAAATGTTGTCCTATACCAGAGATTGTTTTCTTCTCCTACCAGCTTTTTCACGCCACTTAATTCTGACTCCACTGCATAGGGAACCCGAATTTTCCCTAAATATCCCTCTGGTTGTCCTGCCGAAACAGGGACTATGGCATACTCCCACAGTCCGTTGAGATTCTGCCAGTTTTCCCGCTTCATTTGCGGCCTGGGATACTCATTCCATGTATTTTCAGAAGATGCTCTTTCTGTCCACCTGGTATCCATGGCGAACTTGAGCACCTCTTCATTATCTTGGGCCATTGCCCAGTTGGAAACTACTAAAAAAAGGAAAAGAATTTTTCTCATTACGTTGTGCTATATTGTTTCAGATTTATATTAAATTGTCCTTATACATGGATCGTTAACACATCATACCTGGCTTTTATCATTCCGGAAAACCAATCATCAAATTGCTTAAACTCAAAATTTATCATTGAATTATTATAAAAATCAAACTTTAATTATATGAATTTTACAAAAATGACGATGTAATGTTAAATAATTATTAAACCTGCCTCCTGGACTTTTGTTTAATTCAATAGCAATTTTGTTTACAATTCATCCTTTATCAATGGTTCGAAACTTTAATGCTAGTCCCATTATCCATTTAAAGGCTAACAACCATTTAATTAGGTTTTAATGATGGTAATTTCATTCATTTTTTTTTAAAGTAAGGCACTGTATTTCATTCAGATATCCTATATTTTCAACTTCCCTGACTACTTCCCGAATCAATTACCTTGAGACAAGCCAGAAGACACTCAAAGGAAGAAACCTTTGCCCACTTTATGCAGCGTAGAAGCAGGAAAAATTTACAAGGAAATCAGATGGGACGCATCAAATATGGCACGAATGATCTATCTCATCTGGAATAGGTGCATCTTGGTGCAAAGGAAGTTGCTGGATGAATGCCGGAGTCGGATGGATTCCGTCATTGTTTTCCTCCAGAGCAATCAATGAACCCTTTTAAACTTTTTTCAATTAGGCGCAAATCACATCACTTGCCCGGGTTCTTCCAAAATTGTGCAAACTATGGTCAATACAATCATCACGGAAAATATCCAGATCGTAAAAACCGACCGGTCTGAAAGGTGTCATATATGAATTTGATATTCCTGGCTCCCACCATACCCTATTCTGTAAGTAACTCACCCACATAACAACAAATATGGCCACCAAACGTATTAAGCCCACCCGGTTCATCTATCGGAGGTATTTGAAAAAAACCCTTAACAAAGATTTTCCATGCAAGTCCGGGAATCCTTTCATCTACGACTGGAAGGTCTCCCTATTTCCTGGACATCCCTTGCAGATTGTAGTCCTATTTTGAACCCGTTCCATACATACCTGGTTAGCCAACTATTGATGACTAATTTTACCAGGATCTTTACTCCTTGACAGAACGGCGGTACGCTTTCCAAGAATCCATTTCCTTATCGGCCGCCCCGTACCGGTTCATCCATTTATCCAATTCAAGGGATAGTCTTTCCTTTATTTTTGAATAGTTGGCATCCTTGGCCAAATTGATTTTTTCAAACGGGTCTTCCTTGGTATGATAGAGTTCCTCTTCAGGCCTCTTCATATATTTATTCACAATTTCCAAACTCTTTTCATTTTTGGCAGAATCAAACATCCACGATGCCCAATATGAGTTTGGGCTTATTTTACCCATAAGGTGTTTTTCAATAAATAGTTTGTCCGAATCCAGGTTTTTTATGTACCTGTATTCCCCATCAGTTATGGACCTTATTGCATAGGGAGGGCCTTCGGGAACATTATTGTGCAATGCATAGGCAAATTTCCTGTGATCTTTCTTCTTATGAAGGAGCACATCAAAAAAACTTGTCCCATCAAAATCATGGGGCTCGTATTTTACGTCCGCCACGTCCAAGAGTGTGGGCAGTACATCCGCATATTGGACCATCGCATTTGTCCGGCTTCCTTCGGTCACCCTTCCCGGCCAACGCACCATTATCCCTGTGTGCAGTCCCATTTCATAATTGGTCCATTTGTTCAATGGAAACTGTGAACCCTGTTCCGTGGTAAACAATATAAGCGTATTATCGGCCTTTCCCGATTCTTCCAAAGTCTTTAATACCTGTCCGATCTGTTGATCCAGTACTTCTATTTCCGCCAAATACTTTGCATATTCAGTGCGGGTAACTTCATTATCCACAAGGTACGGTGGCAACTTTAAATTCTGTCGGTCAAAATTCTCAGGGTTCCCTACCGTCCATGGACTGTGTGGCATGGTAAAAGCCGTGAACAGGCAAAACGGGCCGGATGCCGCAAAAAAATTGCGTATGTGGGTTGCGTCAAAACCTGCTGTCGGGGCTACTGCCCTTCGCTCAACTCCCTCTATTTTCTGAAAAGGGAATACCTTTTGCGGCTTAATATGCATTTTCCCCGCGATGCCAACTTTATATCCTTCACTTTCCAAATAATGAACCATGCTCTTCGTTCCGTCTACTGCACGGCCATGATTGTAGATCACACCAGTACTTGGCGGGTATTTCCCTGTTAAAAATTCTACCCTACTCGGTGTGCACATGGCCATGGACACATAGGCCCTGTTAAAGATCATGGATTTTGAGGCCAATAGATCTATATTGGGTGTAGCCACATTTGTTCCGCCATATACAGCCAAATCGCGATAGGTAAGGTCATCAGCCATAATTATCAAAATATTCGGCCGTTTATCCACGGTACCTAACATTGCCGCTTTAATTGAAATGGCACTGGTGAAAATAGCGATGGACAGACAGGCCAAGCGCTGTAGTGTTTTATTGTATTTGAAAAAAGTCATTTTACCTTTTTTAATTATTTTCATTTCCTATAGAGTCTCAAAAAACACGGAATTTAGTGTATACTTCTACAATCAGTCAGGTTCCAGGTAGCTTGACTAAAGTATGGCAAGGTGGCCATACCACGGCTTCCGCTACAATAGTTTATAGACAATAGTGCTTGTTTTTGAAGCCTGGATCAGGTATAGAACTAAGTTCTTTATTGACATCAAAAAACGAACTATCCAATCTGCTTCTCTTCTCTAGAATTTCAAATATTTTTATTTTTTTACCTATAAAAATTCATATAATTTATATATAGATATTTTTTTTAATAATTTTACAAAACAATGTTAACATATTCTTAATTTAAGAAACCGCATATTTATCCTTTATACTAGCATTTATGTTTATTTTGACTAAGATTTCCTAAATAACATACTGCTAATAAATGTGTACCTGAGCAACAGAACTATGAATCTTTCACAAATACCACCCAAATACCAATTGTCGATCACTGGTAGCATGACCATGGCCCACCTTTTGTGTATTTTAACTTTTTGGGCGCCCTGGGCATCTGCCCAAGAATACGAATTTATAAAAGTGACCACCCAACAAGGTTTGTCACATAGCACGGTGTATGATATTGAGCAGGACAACAGGGGATTGATCTGGCTAGGTACAAGGGAAGGGCTTAACAGGTATGACAGTCACCAAATAAAAACCTATTATGCGGGACCTCCAGGCACGAATGGGTTGGCTTCCAACCAAATCAACTCCTTGTTGTCTGTTGGGGAAAATCTATTGGTAGGAACAGAAAAAGGGCTCAACGAGTACCTGTCCCAAAAAGAAACTTTTATTACGCATATAGGCGGTGGCCTCGACGATCAATCAATAAACAAGCTCTACAGGTCAGAGAACGGGAACATATACATATGCACGTCGCAGGGCCTTTTTGTGATGGACGACACCAAAAAGCCCAAACAGATCATGACCAACGTGAATGCGCTGAGCATCTGTAATTACAAGACCAATATCTTCTGGCTAGCGCTCAACAAAAAAATATTGCTCATCAACAATTTTGGTGAAATCATCAAAACTTATGATCTGCCCACAAAGTCAATCGGCTTTGATGAAGATGAAAAACAATTTATTCTGACCATTTTCAAGGATAGTGAGGATAGGGTCTGGTTGAGTACATCAAAAGGGGTGCTTTTTTACAATGTACAAAAGGATACTTTTGAAAAGGCCAGCGGCATTGACGGGCTAAGCGAGTTGGAAAACAACCTGATCCGGGACATTGCCGAGGATAAGGACTGCAACCTGTGGTTTGGGGGGGAGTCCGGTGTATATCGGTACAATAAAAAAGAGGAAGGGGTCGTCCACTACGGACAATCTTTCCATTCGTCACCGAACCATCTTTCCGACCAAGCTGTCTATTCCCTGTTTGTCAGCCGGGACAATATAGTTTGGGCCGGCACTTATTTTGGTGGGGCTAACTACTTAAAATCCCTAAAAAACGGGTTCTCCAAGATATTGCCCAATGACTTCAAAAAATCCATCAGTGGCAAGGCGGTCAGCGACATCATACAGGACAAAAAGGGAAGGCTATGGATCGGGACCGAGGATGGGGGCGTTACCATCTATAATAGGTCGCAAGAAAAATTCTCTTATCTGAAAAACGATCCCAAAAACCTAAATTCCTTGAGCAGCAACAATGTCCATTCTATTTTTGAGGACAATGATGGGAGCATTTGGATAGGCACATTTTTCGGAGGTTTGAACAGGTATGATCCCCAAAAGGAAACTTTTACTCTATTCAAGAACATCCCGGAAGACTCCTTATCTCTATCCAATGATTATGTCTATGCGGTCACTAGGGATTCCCAAGGTAGGCTTTGGGTGGGTACACAGCATGGCCTTAACCTGTTCAATGATGCCCAAAACAACTTTTCTGCGTACAAGGAAGATATTTTGGGAAATAGGTTCATCTATGATATTTTGGAGGATTCAGCGGGCGATCTGTGGTTTTGCACCCGTAACTCAGGTATTTTCCGATTGCATGCAGCTTCTGAAAAACTCACTCACTATACTACATCAAATGCATCTCAAAACGGACTGCCTAGCGATAAAATTATTAGTATCTACGAAGACAAAAGCAAAAAATTATGGTTTGGTTCCCTGAATGGCGGGGCCATTTGGTTCGATCGGAAAAAAGATAAATTCGAGGTAGTGAATAAAAAGGACGGCCTGCCCAATAATAATGTGTATGGGATCATCGAAGATCCTACAAGGGGGTATTGGGTGAGTACCAACAAAGGCCTCACGCTCTTCAAGCCGGGACAATCCCTGTTTAAAACCTATACTGTTTCGGACGGCCTTTCTGCAAACCAGTTCAACTTTAAATCTTCTTTCAAGGATACGGATGGTTGGATATATTTTGGATCTGTCAACGGGCTGACCTATTTTCACCCGGACAGTCTCATTCTTGACCACAAGCTTTCTAAAATATACTTCAGGAACTTAAAACTGTTCAGTAAAAATGTGCCCATTAGTGAAAAGTCCCCCTTGACTCTATCATTGGATTATATGGACACATTAGTCCTAAAGCACCACCAAAATGCACTTATTTTTGAATATGTAGGAATCGATTATCTAAGCAAAGGCCGGAATTCGTACGCATACTACCTTGAAGGATTTGAGAATGAATGGAATTTTGTGGGGGACAGACAATCCGCTACCTATACCAATCTCCAGGATGGCGATTATGTGTTCCACCTCAAATCCAATGTCAGCAACGTCACCGACCTCTCTGTCCTCCCCGAAAGGTCATTGGTGGTAAAAATCCTACCTCCATTTTGGAAAACGGGATGGGCCTATGCGCTGTATGTGTTCCTTGCGGTGTTGGTGGTCTATGTATATTTCAGGTTTGCGAGGTTTATAAACAACAAAAATATGGCGGTGCAACTGGAGAAGGTGGAACGGGAAAAGGTCAATGAGATTGCCATGAACAGGCTCAATTTTTTCACCTTTATATCCCACGAGTTCAAAACACCTCTTACCCTTATCATTGCTGCAGTGGAACAATTTTCCCAAAAGTACGACATGTCCCCAGGAAACATCCCAAAAGAACTGGTATCCGTAAAGCGAAGTGCTGGAAGGCTATACCATTTGGTACAGCAGTTGATGCTGTTCAGGAAGATAGAAACCGATCACGAAAGCATGAAATTAGTAAAGGGCGACGTGGTCCTGTTCATCAAGGATACTTTCGAAGCTTTCGAACCCCTTTGTGAAAACAAGAGCATCAATGCCGTATTTGAAACCAACCTCCCCGGTTTCTTTTGCCATTTTGATGCGGATAAATTTGAAATGATCTTGACGAATTTAATTGCCAATGCCATAAAGAACATGGACAGCGATGGAAGTTTGAGCCTCTCTATAACCATACAACCTCCCAGTACAGAAGAGGATAATGCGGCTATTGAATTTACCCTGCAAGACTCGGGCCATGGATTTACTGAAAGTGAACGGGAGAACATTTTTACACCATTTTATACCAACTCACGTAAAGGTCCTGAAAAAAGTGGGGCTGGCATAGGCTTGTCCTTGGTTAAAAGCCTGGTAAACTTCCTCAGTGGTGACCTGAAGATAAAAAGTGTTCCAAACGAAGGAACCACATGTAGTGTAAGCTTACCGTTGTTTATGGAAAATCATAAGGGGAAAATGACTGAAGTGGAACATATTCATGGCAACAAAAACACCACTCTTCCCGATGACCTGATAATGGAATTTGAAAAGGCCATGGAAGAGGAGGATAAAATACCCCCCAATCAAGATCAAAGCCTTCTTTTGGTGGAAGACAATAAAGAACTGCTGAACTTCTTGACTAGACACTATTCGACGAGGTACAAGGTGTTCAGTGCCAGAAATGGAAAAGAAGCACTATTGAAAATAGATAAAATAAAACCCGACCTCATAATTTCGGATATAAAAATGCCGCTTATGGATGGGGTTCAACTATGCCAAAAGCTTAAAGGGGATCCAACTAACGGGCATATTCCATTTATATTACTAACCGCGAAAACAACCGAACAGGCCAAAATGGAAGCGCTGAGTGCCGGTGCCAATGCTTATATGCACAAACCGTTCAACCTGAAAGAACTTGATTTTTTGGTCCGGAACCAACTCGCTGCCAACAAAAACCTGAAAAGCAGATTTTCGGACTTGGTGGAATCCAACTCCAACTCAATTCCTGTCAATAACAAGGAACGGGAATTTCTCCTAAAAATCATCAATTTGATCGAAGATAACTTTGATGACCCGGATTTCAGCATCGAAAAATTAGCACAAAAGGCGGGTATCAGTAGATCCCTGTTGCATATCAAAATGAAAAAAATTACCGAGACCAATGCATCCGGATATATTAAAAGAAGGAGAATCGATAAGGCAGTAGTGCTACTGCAAAAAGGCTACCCCATTTCGGAGGTTGCGTATAAGGTGGGCTACAACGATCCCAATTATTTCAGTAGGGTCTTCAAACAACAAATGGAAGTTTCTCCATCGGAATACGTAAAAAACGAACGTGGTGAAAACTATTGATTTTTTTGCGGAAATCACTATTCCGATACATCATGGCCTGATCTGACACTGTGGTCTCTTTTTCATCTTCAACCTCAGCCAGAATACTAAATAAGAAACGCCTAAAAGCAAAAAAAGTCTATAAAAAAATGTTTTACAGACTTTTACGTTGTTTTACTTTTCGAAAAGGGTCCGGACGGGAGTCGAACCAAGCTTATAATAATCTTATGATGAACTTTTCATATTCATGTCTTTTCTCTACTCACCACATTAATTCAGACGTTTGCTGCAGATGATATACAAAAATACTGGTAATTTTTGGAAGTTGAAAATAAGTACTATTTTTTTAGTTATCGATCCCCTATTTTCCATCTTGAACTTTGTCCTTTGCATGGGAATATCCTAAAAAAAATTGAAACCGGATGACTTTAAGGTTTCTTTTTGCAGGTTTACATTTCCTTGATGGTTATATGACTGCTATTGCCTCCTTTAAAGTTTTTGGAAAGCTTAAAGGAAAACAATAAAATGGATAGTAAGAATATGTTTTTCACCAACTATTTTTAATAAGGCTAATTTGTTTAAATAAGACTAAAAATTTTATACTGTAAGATGAAGAGAAAAAGACTTATTTCCGGATATTTTGGGGAAGATTTGAGGAGATTACAACCTTGAAATATTAAGGATTTAATAAGCAAATCACCCACTTCTGAGATGATATTTTTGAATTATAGGTATGATTATTATTTTGTTCATTGAGATATAAATACAATTTGAACTTCAAATACTTTGAATTGACAAAGTAGAAACCGAAATAGAGTTTGTTGCCGTAGCTCACAATATAACGAGATCAAATCACCTATATAAGAGGAAATGCGCCATCTTATAATTAATTGAAATCACTGTTTACTATTCCCATATTTGTATAAGCCACCTCTCCAGACATAAAATCTCTCAAATAAAAAAGACCGCCTAATACTTTTTAGCCGGTCTCTTTTCCCTTTTATTGATAAAAATATTCACGCTCTTCTTATAGGGCAGGTGCTGCCGGGAAGTCCACAGGAATTTTGGTTAGTGCATAGATATAGTTTGTTATGGTCTTGTCCCCTACAGCAACTACCACATCAATCAATGTTCCTTTATTATATCCTGCCGAAAAAAAGTTTTCCACTGATTGTTCATCAGCATGTCCTTTATTTTCCGCGATGCTTTTCGTTAATTTTGCCAGCGCATCCAATTTGCTGTCAAATGACGCCGTTCCACCACGTAGCTCTATAATCTGCTCGTTAGTAAACCCCTGCATCTTTGATATGGCAGTATGAGCTGCAAGACAATATGTACAGTCATTTACCTGGCTTACTACCAGATTTACTACTTCTTTTTCTTTTGCTTTCAGAGAAGTTTTTGCTCCTGCTAGAGCCAAATAAGTCCCTAATGCATTTTCAGAATGTGCATAGACTGCGAAAAGATTAGGTACATGTCCGATATTTTTGGTCAAATTATCAAACAATCCTTGGTTTGCTAGTGATACTTGGTTTCTTGTTGGTACTTCTATTGTATTCATGATTTCTATTTTTAAATTATTTTCTGTTTATTTTATATTGTTTTTTGTAAAGATCTGTTGTGGCTTATCTTCTGTTTGCTATACTTCCTTTAGCTCTCAGCCCAAACTGTGTTATCAGGTATAATGATGCTCCAAGGCCTATTATATCCTTGTAAAGGAAAAGTCCTAAAAAACTCATATACTTTATTCCTTCCACATTGGTCAACGAATCCGGTGTTGTTATGACCATTGTACTGGTGATAAAGAACATTACAACCCCAATCGCTCCTCCGATAATCCCAGCCTTTGGTCTAAACAAGCCTATAATCATCAATATTGCCGCTATTATTTCTGTTAGCCCAATCAAGTCCGATCCGAAATACACTCCGAATATTTTGAAATGCCAGCTGATCAGTGGGTTGTTTGTTACCAGCGGTATAATTCCCTCTGCTCCTGGCGCCGTCATTTTATAGGCGCCAGCCCATAACAGCATCACGATCATCCCTGGAGCTATCACTTTGAAAGGAAAATTTTTGGCTTCTACCCACCCTGCTAATTTCAAAATGAGATTTTGTTTTTCTACACTAATTTGGTGTCCTGTGTTTAGTTCTGATGTTTTCATTTTTTATTGTTTTTTAATTGTTAAAAATTTGATAAGACAAAGTTGCGACAAATGCAAAAGCCGGAAAAGGCCCCAACTGCCCGAGAATGTGCCAATGTTTCCCGAATTATCAAATTCCCCTAAAACCATATTAAAGGCGGACTAATGCTGTTTTTTAAAATCCGTTACCGACTGACCGGTTACCCTTTTGAAGAATTTCCCAAAATGACTGGCACTCTCAAAACCCAGTTCATAAGCAACTTCTTTAGAGGTCTTATCTGTGTAGTAGAAAAGTCTTCTAGCCTCCTGAGAAATGCGTTCTTGAATAATGGTCTGAGGGCTCTTGTTATTATATAAGGCAAAAAGGTTTGAAAGTGTCTTTGGCGATTTAAAAAGCTGATCAGCATAAAAACTGACCTGGTGCTGTTTTTTAAAATTCATCTCCACAAGTAAATTATACTTCCTGATGATATCCAGTTTGTCACTAGGCAGTTCATTTTCATTAACGTATTGTGCTTTGGCCAGTCTGGTCACAATGATGATGAGGCGCTTTAAGAGAACCTGCATCATTTCACCCTGTATGGAATCGTTTGTCAGAAATTCATCGCAAAGCATCTGCCGTATACTATCGATCTGCTGCTGATCGTGAGCGGTTAACTCAATAAACATTTTCCTTGGTGGGCCATAGAATAGAAAGCCGACACAACTCACCTCCTTATCATGATCTACAATACAGTAAAATTCTCGATTAAACTGCCATGCAACAATGTCCTTCGCATTATCGAAATAAAAGTTCTCGCTGGTCATCAGGCAATGTACAGTATTGCCGGGAAACAAATACGGTAGGTTATCGATCATGATGGTTTGTTCAACTCCCCTGTTCCATGCAATGGTGAGTAACTTTTCCTTCTGATCTTTGCCATAAAAATTGCGGTCAAGTGATCTCTCATCATATACCATACGAAGTAACGCATCGGTCTTATTGTTATAAAATTGGTGAATCATGGATGGTTTTTATTACAAATATACAAAAAAACAGACCGACTTGTTTTTTAGTTTAAAATTTTGTTGAAGTGTGCATTTATATTATAAATCAAACAGACTTGTCGGTTTAAAAAAAACACCATAAATTTGTGTTATGCGTACCCAAAGAAAAAATGCTGTCCGTCAGAATATCATAAATACCGCCTCCAGGCTTTTTTATAAGCAGGGATATGTTAATACGGGCATCAACCAGATTATAGAAGAATCTGGTGTTGTGAAATCAACTTTATACACTGCCTTTCGTACCAAAGAAGATATTTTGATGGAATATCTGGTAAGTGCAGGGAAAGCTACTGATGTAGCACTTAAAAGTGCTTCTGAAAATGGTAAAGATCCAAAAGGAAAAATCCTTGCGATATTTGATTTCCTGATCGATATGGTACAAGAGGATGAATACTACGGTTGCAATTTTCTAAACTTAATTTCAGAAATACCAAAAGACGCGGAACGTGTCGTGAAACAGATACGCAAACAAAAGAATGGGGTACGGAATTTATTTACTGGTATTCTCGAGCCTATTGGAAAAGAGGAACTAGCCGATGAAATTTACATATTATTCGAAGGCGCCCTTATTGCCAACAAGGTCCATAATGAGGTTTGGCCAGTGGACAAGGCAAAAAGTATAGCTGCTTTACTTCTCTCCTAAATACCCTTATAAATTTCAATCCTAAAGGCATTATTGTTTTTAATTCATCCTTTGGTACATGATCTTATTCATTTATATAAGGTGATAAATCTTAAACTAACTAATTTTATAGGTCAAAAAGTGCCCTATTACATAATTGTAGAATACCGATTAACAATCTGTTTATAAGATATTTAAATCAACATATATATATTTTTCTTGAAATAATAAAACAGACTTGTCTGTTTTATATAAAAAAATTTTATATTTGTCCTCATAATCAATAACGACCACAATATGAAAACATGGGAAATTCTGGGCTTCGGTCTGGAGAATTTAAAACAAACAGTAAGAGCAACCCCTGAGCCAGGGGCAGGACAACTTTTGGTAAAGGTGAACGCAGTATCACTGAACTACCGTGACAAAGCTATTATAGAAGGAGCGTACCTTCCACATTTGATGAAAATGCCTATCGTACCAGTATCAGACTTCGCTGGAACAGTAGTAGGTCTGGGAAAGGGCGTAACAAAGTTTAAGGTGGGAGACAGAGTGATGTCAACAATGTTTCCTACATGGAAAAATGGAGTAAGACACCCTAAAGGAGTTTCTGAACATGCTTTGGGAGGCCCTATAGATGGTGGATTGGCCGAGTATGCATTACTGAGCGAAGCGGGTGCAGTAAGAAGCCCAGAAAATCTGACGGACATCGAGGCTTCAACATTGCCTATAGCCGGATTAACGGCTTGGACGGCATTGGCAGAATTAGGTAAGCTGCAGAGAGAACAGACGGTAGTAACCTTGGGTACCGGAGGTGTAGCGCTATTTGCTACACAACTAGCAGTAGCCATGGGAGCCCGCGTAATCGGACTAACGGGAAGTGAAGAAAAAAGTGAATTGTTACAGCGTCTGGGAGCAGATCAAGTGGTAAATTATAAGACATATCCTAAATGGCACGAGAAAGTATTGGAATTGACCGGCGGTAATGGGGTCGATATTGTAATAGATATTGTCGGAGGAAACAATATCAACAAATCAGTACAGGCTATATGCAATGGCGGCCAGGTATCGGTTATAGGGTTTTTAGATGGTACAACAACAACATTGGACCTGTTCCCAGTAATTTTCAAGGCAGCGCAGGTACGCGGAACACTAGTAGGCAGTGTAGAAGCTTTTGAAAGGCTCGTTGACTTTGTTGAAAAACACAACATAAAACCAGTGATCGAAAAAACCTACAGCTTTGACCAAGCAATACAAGCCTTTAAGCACCAAGAAAAAGGAATAGTTGGGAAGCTCGTTATTACTAATGATTAACCGTACGCTCTACTTCTTTGATGGATAATGAGAAACATGAAAAGTACATGCAGCTAGCGTGAAGACAATGAAAAATAGTAAAACAAGAGAAGGCATCATCAGAACGGCGGCAAGGTTATTCTATAGACAGGGATATTCCAGAACAGGGATCAATCAGATCATAGAAGAGGCAGATATAGCGAAATCGACTTTGTACCAGCATTTCAAATCAAAGGAAGAACTACTACTGGCATATCTAGAGGAAGCAGGTGAGACGACGGTAAAAGCACTGATAAATGCTGCTAATAAAGAGACTCAACCGCTCGAAAAGATCCTTTCGATATTTTCGTATATCGAGGAATTGATTTCACAACCCGATTTCTATGGATGCCATTTTTTGAATCTGGTATATGAGATGCCGGATGGGGATGAACTGACAAGTGCTCAGGTAAAAAAACAAAAGGATGCTGTGAGGCAGCTTATTGCCGAGGCAGTAAACCCAGTAAAGAGGCCGGAATTAGCTGATGAAATATATACTTTGTTGGAGGGAGCACTAATAGCTCATAAAATTCATCAAAGCAGTTGGCCTATACAGTCAGCCATGAATGTGATCAGAAAGATTGTGTAATTTTTTTGATTAAACAAAAACAGACTTGTTTGTTTAATTATGGAACTTGAATACAAATATTAAAATTCAAAAATTATGTCAAAAATAGTGTTTATTACAGGTGCCTCAAGAGGTTTTGGAAAAATCTGGGCAGAAGGATTCCTAAAAAGAAGGGACAAAGTGATAACAGCAGTGCGCGATACCAATAGTGTACAAGACCTTGTTAGCCTTTATGGCGATGCGGTTTTGCCGTTAAAACTGGATGTGAATGATAGGACAGCAGCTTTTGAGGCGGTCAATAAAGCCAAAGAAAAATTCGGTCGTATTGATGTGCTGATCAACAATGCCGGGTATGGACAAATGGGTGCTGTAGAGGAAATTACCGAAGCCCAGGCAAGAGCACAGTTTGATACCAACGTATTCGGGACGTTATGGCTAATCCAAGCAATGCTGCCAGTAATGCGTGCTCAGGGATCAGGTCATATTGTAAATGTGTCAAGCATATTAGGTCTTGTAGGATTACCAATATTATCGTGGTACAATGCGTCTAAATTTGCGGTGGAAGGTTTAAGCGAGAGCCTTGCGGGAGAAGTGTCCCAGTTTGGAATTAAAGTATCACTATTAGAGCCTAATGGATATGCAACCGATTTTGGAGGTTCTTCAGCAAAATTCGGAGAAACAATAGCGGTTTATGACGAGTTAAAAGAAGCTGTTTTTGCAAACTTTAATGATGATTTCTACGGACATCCGGCAGCAACACTGGATGCTGTGCTTCAATTAGTGGATAACGAAAATCCACCTCTACGCTTATTGCTGGGAAGAAAGGGTTTGCCTTGGCTACAACAAGTATACACAAGTCGTCTAGCAGAATTTGATGCCTACAAAGAAATATCCGCGGCCGCACACGGTCATTAACCTTAAAAAAAGTAATCAAAAAAGTGTAGCTAATGGCCAATGGACATGCAAGCTACACGTGTCATCTAAAACAATATATTATGAAAACACAAGCGATTAAATACTTAAAAGCGAAAATTAATGATTTAGAAATTTTCTATCGCGAATCAGGACCAGTTGGTGCACCAACGGTATTACTCTTACACGGATTTCCTACGTCTTCGCACATGTACAGAAACCTGATACCATTATTAAACAGCAAATACCATGTTATTGCTCCTGACTTACCTGGATTTGGTTATTCGGATGCACCTGCTCATACTAATTTTACCTACACGTTTGACAATCTGACTAAATATATACAGGGATTAATCGGATACCTAAACCTAGAACGCTTTGCTTTACAGGTTTTTGATTATGGTGCCCCTGTAGGATACCGCTTAGCATTGGCCAATCCGGATAAGATAACTGGAATAATCTCACAGAATGGTAATGCGTATGAAGAAGGCTTAAGTGACGGTTGGAACCCGATACAAAAGTATTGGGTCGACCATAGTGAGGAAAATCGTAACAACTTGCGTGCTCTGACGACTCTAGAAACTACTAAATGGCAGTATTTTACAGGGGTATCCGATATTGCGTTAATCGCACCTGAAAGTTATTCGCTGGACCAGTATTTTCTGGACAGGGATGGTAATGTAGAAATACAATTAGATCTTTTTAAAGATTATGCAAGTAACGTAGCACTATACCCTGCATTCCATGCCTATTTCAAAAAACACCAGCCGGCACTATTAGCAGTGTGGGGCGACAAGGATCCCTTCTTTTTACCGCAGGGTGCAGAGGCATTCAAAAAGGATCTGCCAAAGGCCATAGTGAAACTATATAATACAGGCCACTTTGCCTTGGAGACACATTTAAATGAGATCGGCGAAGAAATACTGAACTTTTTAAATGGGCTGCCAACATAAATAAACACGGCAAGTAGATCGGTATTGGCTTTTTGAATTAAACCATGCCTGAGACCAAACACAAATATGGTTATAAAATATAATAATGTTAGCTTGGGTTGCTGCCGCAAAAGATTGTGGCAGTAACGCCGGGTTTTACAGCGGAAGGCGATAGTAACTGCGGCTGAGGAAGAGAAAAGGACTCATTTCCGGATATTTTGGAGAGGATTTGAAGAGATTACACCCCTGAAAAGATGGTGCCAAAATTTGTATAAATATGGATTAAACAAGCTTGACCTTTCCAAAGGATTCCAGTTCTAAAAATTTAGACTCAAAAAGATCAGAAGACATTTTCTTCTTCAACAGATTATGAAAGTTCTCATCATGTGTGGATAAAACAATCTGCTTCCCCTCAATTTAGAGGTGTGAAGAATACCCAGTTTTTCTTATTTAGACTATCCAGAATTTTTGCGTAGTCCACAACAAATGGGAATGATCCTTAATATCGGATCCCAAATAAATACTAAAGAAAAAACGCCTAAAATCAAAAAAGTCTGCAAACCCATGATTTTCAGACTTTTAAGTGATTTTGTTTTTTCAAAAAGCGGTCCGGACGGGAGTCGAACCAAGCTTATAATAATCTTATGATGAACTTTTCATATTCATGTCTTTTCCCTACTCACCATAATTATTCAGACGTTTGCTGCAGATGCTATATAAATATACGAGTAATATTTGGAAGTTGAAAGTAAATACTTTTTTTAATCATCACAGCCTTGGTTTTCATATGAGATCGTTTGGAATCCGGAAGTAACGTTTGACCGTACTCAATATATCCCATCATAAATGTTGTTCTATGTATCGGGATACGTATAAAATGACTTCGGGATGAAAGGAACCTAATCGAACAATTTATACTCCTTTTGCAGTTTTTTGAAAAAGTCATGAGAGAAAAAAGTGAGGATAAATCTTTGAAAAATAATGAGCTGTAGAATTCATAGATATCCTTTTCAATCATCAGCCTTTAAAAAGTAAAGTTCCCAAGACTTTAGATAATCACTTAGGTTAATATAAAGCGTAAGACAAGGCATCTTACGCTATATATTTTTAGATGTGCTTTCAAAATCCTTTTTTTTTGGATATTAGATCAATTTCCTGAGCAATTTTTCTAACTCAAGTTCCCCCTCCACGGTTTGTGCACCATTTTCCATAGCCTCGGTCATAATTTCAGCTGTTTTCGAATTGTAGGCTAATGTTGCCCATTCTTCATTTTCCATTTCAAACCCCTTACGGTCAATGCCGGGAGCCAATACTTTTTTGGTGGCCTCGATGACACAATCCGGTAGAGCAGCAATATTGTGTGCCAGTGTATGTACAAATCCATCTATTTCAGCATGGGGTATGGCCCGGTTGATCCAACCATAGCGTTCGGCGGTAGCAGCATCGAATAAACCGGCCCCTAAAATTATCTCCAGTATACGGTTACGGGACATCTTTGAAGAAAGGTACTGTGTGCCCCCTCCCCCGGGAATGATTCCCATCAGGGCTTCACATTGGGCCAGCTTCCCTTTTTCCAGTGAAGCAAAACTCATATCGGCTGCTGTTACGAATTCAGCACCTCCTCCCCTTGCAATTCCCTTTAATTTTACAAGGGTCACCTGGGGCTGTCCTCTTAACATTTCTCCTACTGCCTGGAAAACATTAAATCCGTCCGGGGCCACCGCACTCAATTCTTCCAATATATCCTGTTCCCCCAAAATGTTGATATCCACATGGGCGATAAAAAAGTTCGGGTCGGCACTGTCAAAAACAATAACTTTGATGCCTTTGTCAGTGGATAGGCCATCCAACAACTGTTTCAGTTCCTTCATCATTCTGCCACTTAAGGCATTTACAGGGGCATTGTCCAAAGTAATTGTTGCAACACCGTCTTCTGTGGAAATACGAAGCAGGTTGTAGCCTTTTCCATTAAATTTGGATATTCCGTTATTTGTCATTTTAAAAAATTTAATCGTTATACCTTTGTTTAACACCAGTAAAACTAATACAGGTATTCCTCTTTTATGGGGATGCTATACTAAACCATAGCACATGGGAACAGTAAATGAAAAGGAAGATCGGTCGTACATTTGTACGATACAAGATCAAGAAGAGGTCAAGTATGCACAAGACACCTTATACGTGTTGAACGGCAAATGGCGAATGCAGGTAATTATTGCCATCTATAATGGTACACATCATTACCGTAAGATTGCACAAAATATTCCGGGAATCACCTTTAGTATGCTATCCAAGGAATTAAAGTTTATGGAACTTAACAATTTGGTTACCAGGACACAGGATCCGGATTTCCCTAAAGATGTAGAATATCGGCTAACCGATTATTGCGAATCTTTATATCCTTTGGTGGAAACTTTGATTGCATGGGGCAAACAACACCGGAAAGAAATTTCTGATCTGTCCGGAAATCATTAGCACTTGATATGACCGAGCATCTTTAAATATCTCTATACTGATTTGGATAATCTCATTCCGGAAAATTGCCAGCGACGATCTGTTTGGAAAAAATTTCGATATGTTTTGCGACTATGCCCTTTAGGGGTGGCCACTGAAGCCCCTCGCAAAACCATTTGATCGACCATGAACTTCCCATTATATTCCCCTATGGCGCCTTTGGCTTTCCTGAATTTTGGGTAGGGAAGATAGGCACTTTCCGTCCATTCCCAACGATGGCCCCACTTGATCTGTTCGGAGGCTACCTCCCATTCCGCTTCCGTGGGCAATCTTTTACCCCTCCATGATGCAAATGCTGCTGCCTCATAATAGCTGATATGACAAACTGCTTCGTTAGGGGCTATTTCCTGTATGCCCCTGAGTCCATAGTGCATCCAATGTCCCTCCATCAAATGCCAGTACAATGGAGCCTTGATATTGTTCTTGTTCACCCAATCCCATCCTGCCGAATGCCAAAATCTAAAATCCGCATAACCCCCATCCTGTATAAATTCCAAATACTCACCATTACTAACGGGGTAGGAAGCGATCTCGAACGCATCCAGATAAACCAAATGTCTTCCCATCTCATTGTCAAAACAAAAGCCTTTGCCTTTGTGCCCGATCCAATAGGCCCCTTCAGAAAATGCAACTGACCTTTCCCGTAAAACCTCGATTTCATCAAAAACCGTTTCATGGGAATAGACAGGGAACAAGGGATTATGCCCTAATATATATTTGATATCCATAAACAACAGTTCCTGGTGTTGTTGTTCGTGATGGATCCCCAATTCCAAAATGTCCCACAGTTCTTTGTCGATGCCTGTACTCCCAAACAGTTGTTCGACATGGCTGTCCACATACTGTCGATACTGATATATTTCAGATACTGTGGGTCGGCTCAGATTTCCCCTATCCGTTCGGATCACCCGTGCCCCTACCGTTTCATAATAACTATTGAACACATAGTTGAAATTGGGATCGTACATCTTATAGCCAACCAAGTTGGGAACCAGGACAAAGGTTTCAAAAAACCATGTCGTATGCCCCAAGTGCCATTTTGGGGGGCTCACATCCCCTATAGGCTGCACCACATAATCCTCAATTTGCAGTGGGGAACATATGGCCTCCGTATGTTTTCTGACCAATCCATAGTTTCCCAATACCACTTGGCCTTTGTTCTTCTCTTTGGGCATTGATTCCATAAGTCTTCTTCTTTAATCGTTTCCTTTGATTTTCCAAACGGCATCCATAAACCACTCCTTGGCGTCATAAATCATTCCGACAGTATCGAATCCGGTCTGCTCCGCTAAGTTTTTAATTTCTGTCAGGTCGTACTTTTGTGATATCTCTGTAGAAATCACTTCATGTTTATCAAATCTGATGGTATGTCCATCGATATGAACCTCCTGTTCCCTTATACTGACCAAGAAACTCCTGCATGCCCCGCTAATGGGGTCATAGGTAGGATAATGTTCAAATTGATCCAGAACAAAATTGGCCCGAAGTTCCCTATTGATACGTTCCAATAGGTTCAAATTAAACTTCGAAGTCACCCCGGATGCGTCATTATAAGCCCGAAGTATTTGCTTTGGGTTTTTCTTCAGGTCAAACCCGATCAGTACCAAATCATCGGGAGAGAGTAAGCTTTGCAATTGGCTACAAAAGTCTCTACATTCATCATATTCCATATTACCGATATTGGCCCCTAAAAAAAGTACCACTTTCCGGTGATTTGAACGGGAACATGCCTCGCCCAACATTTCCATGTATTCACCCTCAAAGCCCTGTACTTCCAGTTCGGGGAATTCCGATTGCAATGTACTGCCCAGGAAATCAAGAATGGAGCCAGAAATGTCAATAGGCATATAGTTAAATCTCGCATTTCCCTGGTAAAGCTCCCGAAGCAAATGCTTTGATTTAAACCCATCCCCTGCCCCTAGTTCGATCAAGTCGAACGGTGTACCGTACTTGTTGATCAACTTGCTCAGTTCACTGGTTTTGTTCTTGAATATGTCCAGTTCACAATCGGTCAGGTAATATTCAGGCAGATCCATAATTTCCCTGAACAATACCGACCCTTTTTTATCGTAAAAATATTTTGGGGGTAATTGTTTTGGGGAAGAGTGCAAACCGTTCAACACATCATCCCTGAATCGCAACAAGGCAGTTTTTTGCACCCTTACTGCAATCGTATTGGTGCCGTTCATATCCACATTCATCCAATTTATGCTTTCTATTATTATTGTTCTTCCTGTTCCCTTCGCATCCACAAGCCTTTATTTCCGTCGGAAATCCGATCCAAACTTTCAAAAACGGCAAAAGGCCATTCTTAAAACAAACATGTTTTGTGTTCAATACCTAAGAACCCTGAATTTGTGAAGCTATTTGTGCCTTTTGGGTCACACCTTAATTTTTTCCAACATTTCATCGGTAATACTTTCGGAATAAATCCCATAGCCATTCACCAGTTGCCCCTTTAGTTTGTATTTATCCGAAGAAATAGCATATAGAATACTGGAATCTCCAGGGTCGCTCATACCTTCAAAACGGAAGTATTCATCAACCTCAAATTCGTTATGGAATATTTTATATTCACCATTTCGGCACTCTAAACAATTCTGTTTTAAGTTAAAGTCTTCCACATAGCCTTCTTCCCTTAACACATTCATTGCTTGGCTCAACGTATCAAAATCTCTGTTCATGATTATATTCGGTTTTTTATTTTAATTCAGTTATTGTCCAATTAAAAGAACTTCAAAATTCAATCAACAATTAAAGAGGTAAGCCGTAAATAATTTAGCAGTCCTCCTTTTTCACAACATCATGTGATTTATCAGTTTATTTCACTACAGTTGCTTCGAGCTCAACGGTTAAGGTTTCAAAAAGGCTTACTACCTCCAATAGCGTCAAAGCCTGTTTCATACCATGTTTTTCCACCCAATTTTGCAGTATATTAAAATGAGGCCAAAGATCTTCAGTGGACGTCGTATAAATATTAAGGCGGACAATATTTTTGCAATCATAACCAGCCTCGGTAATTACATGCTCCAAATTCTTAATCGCCAACTCCAATTGGGTTTTCATGTCAGCGGTACTTGATTCGCCTTTATCATTGATGGCCGTTTGCCCGGAAACATAAAGTGTACCCTCTGTATTGGTTACCTCCACCGCTTGGTTGTAACTACGTTCGTTTTGCCAGGTCCAAGGATTGATTATACGTTTTTCCATTTTTCTTGATTTTTATTTTGCGAATAAATCGCAGTTACTGAATGGATTACAAGAACCGTTAAAATGATTTTATCATTTTTTTATATTTCATATTAGATTGGATTCCACCGTAATATTTCCCGTAATCATTCTTTCAATTGGGCATTTTGATCCCATTTCCAATAATCTTTCCCGTTCTTCGCTTTGGAGATTTCCAAACAGTTGGATTTCTTTTTTAAAAGTCACTTCACCTGTAGCCATGTTTCTTTTGAATCCGACTTTGATCTCCACCTTTTCCAAGTCCCATCCTTTTCTGTCGGCATACATTCGTATGGTCATTGCCGTACATGCAGCCAAGGAGGATTCAAGAAGTTCTGTAGGTGTAAATCCCAAATTACCACCACCCAGCTCTTCCGGTTCATCTGCCATAATAATATGGTTTCCACCCTGTATTTCGGTCTTATATCGTTGTTTCCCAATTGTGACCATTATTGTTTTCATCTTATTTCAGATATGATTATTATTTCGGCTAAAGTTTGTCGTAGCCCTTAAAGTTTTTGCTCACAATACGCTTCCAGTCAGGATGTCGTTTTATATAGGCAAACACAAACGGGCAGAAGGGGAGCAATTGCAGTTGCTTATCTTCCAGATAGTGCAGTGTTTTCTCAACAAGGGCACTTGCCGCTCCCTGTCCCGACAACTCCGGTTCGGTCTCGGTGTGGACCAAGGCTATCTGGCTGCCAAATTCACCATAATTAGTGAACGCATAATGGCCTCCGATTTCTATTTCGAAACGTCTCTTTTCCTCATTTTTTATCAAAGGAACCTCCTTAAATATTGATTTCATGTTTTACTATTTTAAATCTAAATGTTTATCCAGCTATCGGAGGAATCTCGCAAGACTGGTATTCATCCCCTTTATGATTCTTTGGTATAAGATTTGGACTTAAAGGCCTATTTCTGAATTTGACAGATCCCTTTTTCCATTGAACTCATTTTGTTGTTACCGTAATTTAATTTCTTTTAACACTATTTATAATTCTTGAATTTGTCTGATCATTTGGCTGGTAAATCCCCACTCATTATCATACCAGGCCATTACTTTCACAAGGTCTCCGTCTACTACTCGTGTCATTTCAAGATCCACAGTCGCAGCAAATGTATTTTTTATCATATCAGAAGAAACCAAGGGCTCATTGCTCACATCAATGACTTTCTTATAGCGTGGAGTCTCCGCTTCATTTGTTAAAATCATGTTTATTTCCTCAGCAGAAGTTGGACGCTCTGTGATAAATGTAATATCTGAAATAGACCCTATAGGCACTGGTACGCGAACTGCTATTCCATCAAATTTGCCTGCATATTGCGGAAGTGCTTTGGTCACCGCTATTGCAGCTCCTGTCGATGCTGGTGCAGAGTTAATAGCGGCTCCGCGTCCCATTCGTGATTCTTTCTTTGATGGGGCGTCTACTAATGTCTGTGATGCTGTATAGGCATGTGTTGTATTTAGAATGGCCTTTTTAATTCCTATTCTACGACCAATAATTTCAATAATGGGTCCTGTATTATTTGTGGTACAACTGGCACACGAAAAGACCGATACTTTTCCTTCTTCTGTGTTTACACCATGAATTACGGTAGGGGTATCCTTTGTAGGACCTGAAATAACAACAAATTTGGCTCCGGCTGAAATGTGTTTTTCGGCATCCAGTTTGTTCGTAAAAAAACCTGTACTTTCAATGGCAATATCGACATCCAATTCGTCCCATTTCAATGCAGCCGGGTCTTTTATCATTGTATATCTGATAGGCTTGCCATTGATAACTATGTGATCATCCTGAATAGTTATCTCTTTGTCAAATCTCCCATATATACTATCATATTTTAAAAGGTAGACTGCATTTTCAATGGTCATGAGATCATTTATCCCCACAACTTCAAGCTTTGGGGTATCTGATATAATTTTAAGGGCTGCCCTCCCAATTCGGCCAAAGCCATTGATTCCGATTTTTTTCATTATAAATATTTTATTGGTTCTCGTTTAAATTATTTCCTGGATTGGCTTTTTGATAACCGGTTCTTGAAATGTCCCCTAAATCATTCTGTCGATTGAATATCGTTTAAACTATAAACTAAATTCAGCTCTTTTTGGATCACTATGGAACATACCGGCCGGCGTAATTCTAAAACTACCAGCTGTCGCAAAAGTGTCTTCCATGAACATGAAGTGATAAATCCTTCCATCTTTCACTTTGGCAAGTATTGAAAAAGGAGAAGTGACCTGTTTGTTAAGTGTTATTGAAGTGTAAGTAAAACTACCAAAGACAGCTACCTTTTCATCTTCTGAAAAGATATCCTGCACTTCAAAAGCTTGAATTGTCCAAAATTCATTAACGCCGGCAAACGTATCGATGAAACCTTTTGCCCCCTCATGATGGGTTCCTGCCCAAGGCATAATTTTTTGCAACTCCGGGTTATTAAAATTTAATGAGATATAAGTAGCGTTTGGATCTACAACCGATTTAATAACATCAGGATTAGTGGTGTTTGCTAAAAAAAGTTCGATAGTTTCTTTTGGTGTTTTCATTTTTTTTGTATTTAAACTTTATGAGAAAGTTTGATTTCTATTTAATCATGTTTTATTCGGTAAACAAGGCTTCTCGCAATACGGCTGAAGCTTGAGTCAATGCATCCTGTACACCTGGAATATGTGACAATGGGTTCAACATGCCATAGTCGTGTATCATCCCCTTGTACACGGTAATCGTGGTGGGAATGCCGGCCTCATCCAGTTTGCGACCATAAGCCACGCCTTCATCATAAAGGATGTCGTTTTCGGCCACCTGGATCAAGGCAGGGGGCAAACCTTTCAATTCTTCGAGAGTGGCATTGACCGGGGAAACATATTTTTGCAGACGTTCTTCGGGATTGGGGATGTACATATCCCACATCCATTCCATGATCGGCGTGGTCAGGAACCGTCCCTGCGCATACTTCTTGTAGGACGGACGATTGGTATCGGAATCCACCAGTGGCCATAACAATAGTTGGAACGCCAGTTTTGGCCCCTTGTTTTCCTTGGCCATCAAGGCGACCACCGTCGACATGTTTCCGCCCACACTGTTTCCGGCAACGGCCAAGCGGGAACCGTCCACACCGATTTCGTTACCGTGTTCCGCTACCCATGTCGTAGCCGCATAGGCCTGATTGATGGCCACGGGAAATTGTGCATCTGGGGTGGGCGTATAATCGGGAAAGACGGCCGCTGCTCCACTGCCCACAACCAAATCCCTCACCAGACGTTTGTGGGTCGGGTAATCCCCCAGTACCCATCCCCCGCCATGGAAGAACATGAACACGGGCAAGTTGTCCTTGGCACCTTTGGGCTTTACAATATGAATGGTGATGGTCTGCCCGTCTTGGGTTATTTTTCTTTCTGATTCTTCGATATCGCTATAGTCGTAGGATACCGAATTTTGGGCATCCACAAGCACTTGCCGGGCATCCTTAGGGGATAATTCCTCCAATGGTGGTCCATCACCACTGTTCAGAACCGCCAGGAATGCACGGGTGCCCTTTGAAATATTGGGGTCTTTTTCCCCGGGAATTGTTTGTGACATGATGTTTGAATTTAAATTGATTAAAATGAAAAAAATCGTTGTAGCTGCTAATTTGACCTGGTTCATAGTGTTTTCTTTTTTGGTTAATTGTATTATTTATACTGTTTTAAAGGTCTCTTGATCTTGTCCACATAGCACCAGGCAAATCTGGACCATGGCCTGGGCAAGATGGAAGTGACCACGGGGTGGCCTGTTGCTTCAAAATGTTTTTGTGCGTGCTGGTTTGGAGAAGAGTTGCAGCACAAAACGGTCCCGCATGTTTGGCAGAGACGCAAATGGTTCCATTTGCTGCCAGTCTTGACACATTCCTCACACACCTTTATTTGGGTCGTTTTGAAATCCTTTCCGTTCAAATGCCCACAATATTCCTTTACGTCCTCCATACCCAGCACTGTTCTATTTGTTCATTTTTAGTTCGGCCAAAAATTGATGGACCTGGCTAATGGCCATGGAGCCTTCACCTACTGCCGAGGCCACCCTTTTTACAGAACCTTTTCTGACGTCGCCGACGGCAAAAAAGCCCGGTATGCTCGACTCCAGGGATTGGGGTTTTCGTTGCTCGAAGATGGAACATTTGGTCATGGCAGCCTCGATTACATCCTGACCTGTATAAATAAATCCCTTGTCGTCCATGGCCACAATGCTATTCAACCACTCGGTGCATGGTTTCGCACCAATAAAGGTGAATAGATTGGAAATCCCTATGGTTTGTTCACTGCCTTCTGTATCCAGTACTAAGGACTCCAAGTGATGAGCTCCATTGAGTTGAACCACATTGCTGTTTTTTTGCACGATGATATTAGGAGTGGCATAAATTCGCTGTACGAGATAATCGCTCATCTTGGCCCCGAGATCGTCACCCCTGATAATAACGTGGACCTCGGCGGCATGATCTGCGAGAAACAATGCTGCCTGTCCCGCCGAGTTACCACCCCCTACAACACCGACCAGTTCATTTTTACAGGCCGAAGCATTCATTCCTGTGGCCGAGTAGAAAACGCCGCTGCCCTCAAATTTTTCGATATTCCCGATAGGCAGGCGCCTGTAGTTTGCGCCGGTGGCGGCAATAACAGACCGGGCTTTGATATGCCTGTCATTGGAGGCACATAAGGTGAAATAGCTTCCGTTATATTCCACTTTTTCCGCCTTATGCGGAATGGAAATATGGCAACCGAATTTCTGCGCCTGGAGATAGGCCTTGTTGGCAAGGTCGGTCCCGGATATACCCGTTGGAAAGCCCAGATAATTTTCGATTTTTGTGCTTTTTCCCGCTTGTCCCCCCGGAGCGTTGCCATCAATGGTCACAACGGACAATCCTTCTGAAGCTGCATATACACTTGCTGCAAGTCCGGATGGGCCAGCCCCTACGACCAACACATCAAATATTTCATCTCCGAATTCCGTAAGTACACCCGTTTGTTTTGCCAGTTCGGCAAGCGTAGGTTTTTTGAATAGTTCACCTGTGATGTTTATTAGGATAGGGAGATCTTCATGGGTCAGATTAAAGCTATCCAATAGTGCTTGGCCCTCTTCGGAGACATCGGTATTCAGGAAGGTATGCCAGATATGGTTCTTCTCCATGAAATCGCGCAAACCATAGGTTTCTTTGGATTTTTCGGAACCAATCACTTTTATGCCCCCGGTAAATTCCCTTAGCATGGTCTCCTGTCTTTGGATGAATGCCCCCAGGAGAACATCACTGATGTCGCTATGCCTGGATATTACTTCCTTCAGAACATCAGGCTTTATACAGAGGACCGTGGTGCCTTTCGGGGCATGGGCACTAAAGGGTATCCTACGGTTGGACAGCATACTGCTATCCCCTGAAAACTCATGGACACCATGGGTTCCCACAACTTCATCCCGAATTGGATCTTTAATCTGTATTTCTCCATCCAGGATCACATAAAAATCATAGGTGTTATCCCCAACTTCAAAAACAAGGGTTTCCTGATCAAAGGTTATAATACTGCCAAATTCCTTAAGGGTATTTATTTGTTTTTGGGTCAATACGGGAAATCGTGGATCGGTCATTTTAAATCTTGTTTTATCGAGTTCATATTTTAATCCATTTACTCAATGGTCGATGTTGTGCTTTTTTAAAAAATCAATAAGCTCGGGCACCTTTGGGTTTTTTATAAAATCATCGCCAACCATTACCGTGGGAAACTTTAGCTCCCCATCATAAAGAGCACGTATTTTAGCACCTGCGGCCGTATCGGTCTCCACATTAAAATCTTCAAATGTGATCCATCTGCTCTGCATGAAATTGCGCAGTGATGCAGATTTTGGGCACCAATCGGTCCCATATAGCTGTACTTTTGGACTATCCATTCTTTAAAGTCAATTTTTTAAGTGTGGGGTGAATCTTTTCTGCGTTGGTCACAATAAACGGGGTCACGGACATCAATATGATGGATACCGCCAGGAATATCTGGTAATTGTTGGCACTGATCAACTCATACTTTAACCCGCTCTGTGCAAGGACAAAGGAAAACTCACCGATTTGTGCAATCGAGAACCCTACGGCGAACGCGGTTTTCCATTCCAGTCCCAACACTTTAACCGCCAAAATCCCGGCAATGGCCTTCACGGCAAAGGCGAACAAGATCCAGAACACGATCCATCCGAAATCGGTCAGGAATATCTCATAGTTGAGTAACATCCCCATGGAGATAAAAAAGAAGCTCATGAACACATATCGAAAGGGTAAAAAACAGGTTATCGCCATGTGGTCATAATCGGTTTCAGCTATGATCAGGCCTGCGATAAAGGCGCCTAACGCGAGTGATAGGCCCAATTGCTCGGTAAGCAGGGCAATGCCTGTAACGATAAAGATCAGGGCTATCAAGAACACTTCCTGGCTCTGGATCTTCATGACGTTTTTTAAAAAATAAGGAATCACAAAACGGGCCAGTACATAGGCAATCCCACCCATCAATATCAGTTTGCCCAATAACCAACCGAATGCTGCAAATGAATCACCGCCTACTCCGGCGATAATAGGTGTGAACAGCATAAGGGGTACGATCATAATATCCTGGAACAGCAATACCGCCAATATAAATTTACCATGGGGCGTTACTATTTTATTGGAGTCCTGTAATGTTTTAATAACGATAGCAGTACTGCTCAAGGCGTACAGAAATCCCCAAAAAACACTTTCTTCCCAACTGGGCCGCATGGTCAGCCAGATAAGTCCTGCCGTAATTATGATGGTAAAGAACACTTGTGCGCTTCCCCCACCCAATACATAATTTTTGATCTTTTTGAGTTTATCGAACGAAAACTCAAGTCCAATGGTAAACAACAGGAGTATTACCCCTATTTCAGCATATACATCAACCTCCTCCATTTTGGTAAAATAACCGGAGGTATTCGGACTGAGCAATACTCCTGTGATCAGGTATCCGATGATATATCTGATTTTAAGGAACCGGCATATAATGACCACCGCCGTGGCGACGCCAAATATGGCACAGATATTTAATAGAATGTGATGTTCCATACAATTTGTTTTAGGACTCCCGATAGCTCAGTGCTCCGGAAGGGCAATTGTCAATCTGGTGTTTTATAGCTTCTTTCGAAGCGTTCTCCGGCGTTATCCAGGGCTTTGCTTTAGGGTCATAGACCTTTGGCAGGGTTTTTACACACACCCCGGCGTGAATACATTTTTTGGGATTCCACATCACCGTTAAATCGTCTTTTTGATACTCTTTGATGGTTTCCATAGTCGTTGTTTTTATGATTTTAGTACATCCCTGATAGCTTCTGTTTTTTTAAACATGGTAGCTGCAAAAGGACATAGGGGAATGATTTTTATGTTTTTGCTCCTTGCCATTTCTACAATTTTGTACAGCATCTGCTTGCCTACCCCTTTCCCTTTATGTTCCGGCTCCACATCGGTGTGGTCTATGATTATTAATTTTTCTCCGGCAACGGAATAGGTCATCATCCCTGCCCGTTTATTATTTTCCCGGGCCATGGCAAAGCCTTTTGTTTCGTGTTCCTTTAGTTGTATTTCCATGATTGTATAATTAATTATTGTATGTGTTCTTCTTTTATTGACAGGGTTATGTAAAGGATCAATAACACGGGTAATAAGGCACTCATAAATGCAAAATAATTTGCAATCACTGCAATGAGCAGAGCACCTGAAATAAACCCTATCACGGCAAACATTTGTAGTGTCATCAGGCTTTTTTGTTCCTGTGATTTTTCTTTTTTTAAAATGTATCCTATATCCATGGCTATTTTGGTGACATTTCCTGTCATTACGGTGGTGAATGGCAATTTTGTAAATAAGGTTTTCGAATACATATTTTGTAAAGCCATGGCAATCACGGCAGGGGCTGCTATAAGCATTGCTTTTAAATTGTTTATATCGTTATTGAAAAGGGCACCGACAATAAAAAACAGGCTTAAAAAGCATGCTTGTGTCCCTAAAAAAAAACGAGTTGTTTTTAATGTGATTTTTTTTGGAATTACTACTGTCGCTGTGGTGACCGTAATAAAGAAAACAGGTAATACGGATAATTGCGCCCACAGCAGTTGGTCACTTTCTCCCGACCTCGCAAAAGAACTACCTATAAGCACAAAGTTCCCTGTTACATGGGCCGTAAAAATCTGATAGAGCAGAGAAAACCCCAGTGTATCTGTGGCACCACCGACAAAGCTTAAAATTAATGCTATCTTTTTCATCTTTCTAAAACCTGAATTCTGTTGTCAATACAAAATGATAAAGTGTATCCGGCAGGCTACTCTCTTTTAAAAAAGCTCCCGGGAATACAATATTGGATTCCAGTTGCATGTTTATAAAACCACTGGGTTCAAACGAGATATTGGCACCTATTTGATGGGCTATAAACCTTTTATTGTTCGTACCGGGGTAATCCAGGGTCATCGGTGCGCCATATACACCGTCTTCTGTCGAATAGCGCCAAAAGGCGTCATAATCTATTTCTGCCTGCCATTTGTTGAAGGTTGTGTTTATGTAAGGATGAACATCGATCAGGTTGGAAGGGCCAAACCGGGCAACCCGCCCGAAATATGCTCCTCTGGGGTACAAAGCATCAAAGGTGTTCATTTTGTTGTCTGTAGCATCCCTGTCGCCACTTATCGCTTCCGTTTTTATGCCTAATCCGAAGTCTCTTCCCAGCAGGAGTATTTGTCTTTCTACATGCAGGGAAAGCGTCCAGGCTGAAATATCCTGATTTCCGAATTCTCCAAATTGATAGACTACTTCATTGTTAAATGTAAACCCCTTGTGCTTGCCAAAATGCCTGATTCCAACGGATACCCTTCTCTCATTTTCTATCCCGCTGTCATAAGCAGCTTCATCATCTTTTTGATAAAACACATAGACGTCCAGATTAGTAGCAACAGATATGTTCGTTGTCGTATAAATACCCGAAAAGGTTTCATCAAAAGTTAAGTAATCATTATCGAATACTTCCTGGGCCGGTTGTACGGGAATGGAAAAAAATACTTTTGCCTTAAAATTGCCGGATTGATAATTCAACGCTACAAAGTCAAATAGTCTTCTGACATTGGGGCCTTCGCGTATATCTACTAATCTTCCCGATCCTAAACGGATATTATGCCTTCCTGCTGCTATGTCCCAATTTGATGTAAATCTGTATCCGGCAAACAACTGGTTCACATAAAGCTCGTCTTTGTCTACCGGACTAATGTCATTTTTGTTTGTAGCCAAACTGCTACCCAATTCTGTAAACAGCTCAAAATTCTTACCTACTTTTAAATGAGCGTGTGCTAAAAATCTATTTAAGTACCAGATATTATCCTGGGACCCATTGCGGTCAAATTCACCATTAATAAATGATTCTGCTTGAAAACGCCAGCTCCCCCCCAAGGAAAGTGTGGTATTTTGTGATATGTTAACTATTTTCAGATGCTGAAATAAGGTTTTATCTGCTACGGAATCTATTGACCTCACATTATCATTCTGGCGTAAAAGGCTAAATTCCTGACCATAGGCAGAGCAGTGAAAAGTAATGAACAATATGACACAATTTGTAAGTTTCATAATTAAACCCTGGTTGGTAGTACTTCTCACATTTGGTGAAGCAATTGCAACAATCTTCAGTATCTTTTGGTTTTTATTATAGATTGATTTTAAAACAATTAACCACTGCCTATTCTTTTGTAAACTGTAGATCTGCACTCAGTTTCACAGTATCACTTACCACTATGCTCCCCGCCTCGGTAATAGCACTCCAGGCCAGGTTGAAATCCTTTCTATTAATGATACCTGACATTTCAAAGCCAGCTTTGGTTTGCCCATAGGGATCCACGGCTATTCCATTGAAATCAACATCTAATTTAATTTCCTTGACGACATCCCGAATTGTTAAATCTCCTACCAAAGTGCTTCCATCAAATGATTTGGACATAAATATGATCTCTGGATAGGTTTCCGCATTGAAAAAATCATCTGACCTTAAGTGTTTGTCCCTATCACCATTTTTTGTGTTGACAGAACTGGTTTTTGAAGTGAAGTAAAAATCTGCATTAATGAAACCATCATTATCAGTTTCTACGGTTGCATTAAAATCTTCAAAGTGACCCGTTACGGTAGAAATCATCATATGCTTTACTTTAAAACTGATTTCGGAATGTACCGTGTCAATTTTCCACTTTGTTTTTTCTGTTATGCTCATGTTATTTACTTTTTAAAAATTAGTACACATTTATTTGCTTTGATAACCTCCGTAATATTTTACGGGAGACCAGTCGGGGATTACTTCTGGTAGTTTTGGGTTCATATTCTGGTATTCACCCGATGCAAAAACTACATTACCTCCTACTACGGTCAGTACTGATTTTAAATTATTGATTTCTTTTTCCGGTATGGAAAAGTAATCCCCGGACAATAATGCAAAGTCTGCATACATGCCGTTTTCCAAAGTTCCTTTAACGTTTTCTTCGTCAGAAATCCAGGCACTGCCTTTAGTGTATAAATGCAAAGCTTCTTCTCTTGATAATTGGTTAGCCGGTTCGGCCAGTTGAAGATCGCCTACGGTTTTACCCGTAATCAACCAATATAAAGCCGGCCATGGATTGTAGCTTGCTACCCGGGTACCGTCGGTTCCGGCTCCTACAGGAAGTCCCAGGTCTATCATTTTACGAACGGGTGGTGCTTGTTTTGCCTTATCGGCCCCATAGCGTTCGACAAAAAACTCACCGGCATAAGCCATTCGCGCCTGAATCGCAATGCCACCGTTTAAAGCCTTAATACGTTGCAAATCTTTTTCTTTAACTGTTTCTGCATGGTCAAACAGCCATCGGCCGGACGCCAGTTTTCCATTAGTTTCCCGGTTTACCTCTTCAATAACATCCAGCATATTGGTTATGGTTTCACCATAAGTGGCATGTATTCGGAATGGCCAGCCATTGTCCACGTGAAGACGTATAATTGTCTTTAGATCTTCTCTCCATGTGGGCCTGTCTTCGAGCATAGGCTGGGGTGCCAAAAAGTTCTCGAAGTCACCGGCACTCCAGGCCAGAAACTCTCCGCCACCTTCCAGTTCATACCCGTGGTCCAAATGTATTTCGCCATTATGGCCTACTTCGTTCTTTGCCATCCATTCCTGAAATTCAGCATACTCTTTCCCCTTGTTTTGCGGAAACAAATAATAGGAAAGACGGATAGGCATTTCACCGGATTCAGCCAAAAGTTTTGTACCTGCATAATCTGTCGGAAATTTATGCCCACCACCACCGGCATCAATACCACTGGTAATGCCAAAGCTGTTCAGTTCCCGATAGAATTGCCTGGTAGAGTTTACCATTTCTTCGTCAGACAAAGGCGGCAATGCACCTATACGGGCATATAAAATGCCAGGGTTGGGTTCTGCCAATAGAACCCCTGTTAATTTACCATCCGGACCTTTTTCAAAACTGCTGCCTTCCGGGGCTTTTGTATTTTCATTTATGCCCAGGGCATCAAGTCCTGCCTGATTAAGCCATCCCCGGCTATATAAGAAAAGAACAAAGGCGGGTACATCTCCGGTAGCTTCATTAATTTCTTCGGGTGTAGGAAAGCGCTTTTCTTCAAATTGAAAAGGGCTCCACCCCCCTATTACACGTACCCATTGCCCTTCAGGGGTCTTCTCTGCCTGTTCTTTTAACATCTGTAAGGCTTTCTTCAGGGACTTCACGCCATCCCAACGGAGTTCGGCATTAAAAAAACGCCCGCCTCTTGTCAGATGCAGATGCGAATCATTAAGGCCGGGGATTAAGGTCTTTCCATCGGCATCAATGGTTTTGGTACCTTCGTTTTTCAGCTTTAAGATCTCTTCATTAGCTCCCGTCTCCAAAACTTTTCCATCCTTTATAGCAATAGCTTCTGTAATTGTTCTGTCAGTATCCATAACAGCAACTTTTGCATTATGAACAATCAGGTCGGCAAACGCGATGTTTTTGCTCTCCTTTTCTTTACAGGAAACAAATGCCAGGACAATAGTTAAAACCAATATAAATTGTTTCATCATTACTGTGGATAAGAACGCTCTGATTCATAGAAGCAGAGCGTTTTTGTATTGATTAATGTTTAAGCATTTCTCTTGCGTATTGAACACCTATTCCGTATGCGCCACCGTATTTAACGACGAGGTCATTTACAGGCTTATAGGTTTCTTGCCTTGCCCAATCGCGTTGTAATTCCAATAAGTATTGCAGGGAAGTAATGGGTTTTGCGCCGGCCTGAACCATACGTGTTACTGCCTGGTCATGCGCTTCTTTGGAAACGTCCCCGGAAGCATCGGTTATAACATACACATCATATCCTTCGCTTAGTGCAGATAAAACAGGCCCGACAATACAAACACTCGTCCATAAGCCGGCCATAACGATTTTCTTTTTGCCTTTACCAGTTATCGCTTTATGCGCACTTTCATCTTCCCAGGTGTTCATCGTAGTTCTATCTACGTAACCGGAAGTTGATTCGGGATAAAATTCCTGGATTTCGGGAAAGACAGGACCGCTAAATGATTTTTCTGCAACCGTAGTAACAACCGTCGGGATTTTAAAGATTTTAGAAGCCCCGGCCACGAGCCCTGTGTTGTTCCTTAATTCCGTCGTAGAAATACTATGTGTTGCAAAGGCCATCTGGCCTTCATGATCTATCAATAGTAAGGAATGGTTTGTCGGATTTAATAATTCCGGACTGGGTTCTTGTGCAAATCCCAACAAACCGGAGATTCCGAATGCGATAAATAAAATTGTCTTTTTCATTGTTGATTTAATTTGTGTCATCATGTGGACGGTTATACATATTTTGATTCTTATTTATATTCGCATAGGAACTTCCATTAGAAGTAGTTCGGTACCGGAATCGGCTTTTATTGCCAATTCACGTACATCCCAGACACCAAGCCCGTCTCTGTGGTTCAGGGATTGGTTGTTTACGGTAACATTACCGCTAAGGACAAATACATAGACCCCGTTGTTTTCCGGGTTTTTCAGGCTATAGGAAAGTTCTCTTCCCTTTTCGAGGCGGGTCATATAAAACCAGGCGTCCTGGTGTATCCAAACTCCTGCGTCATCCGGGCTGGGTGATAATACCTGCTGAAAACGGTTGGCGCGGTCTTCTGCCTTTAAGGTTATCTGATCGTAGCGGGGGGTGACATTCTGCTTGTTCGGAAATACCCAGATTTGAAGAAACTTTACCTCTTTGTCCTTATTTTTGTTATACTCAGAGTGAGTTATCCCGGTTCCGGCACTTAACACCTGTATGTCTCCCGATTTTATTACGGCTACATTACCCATGCTGTCTTTATGTTCCAAATCACCTTTCAGGGGAATGGAAATGATTTCCATATTTTGATGCGGATGGGTACCGAAACCCATCCCGGCAGAGACTCTGTCATCATTTAATACGCGGAGTGCCCCGAAGTGCATGCGATCCGGGTCGTGATAATTGGCAAAACTAAAGGTATGCCTGGAGTGTAACCACCCATGATTGGCATCTCCTCTTGTTTCTGCTTTGTGAAGTACAGTGTGCATAGTTTTAAATTCGTTATTTGATATATGATTATAGCCGGATTTTTCGTGCTATCCCGATGTATATCTTACCAGGACTGATTGTAGCTAAAGCACTCAAACTCCCAGCGGGAATTGTGCTGCCTGTAATGATTTGGGCTAAAGATGCTTTATATGTCATTTTCCTTTTAGTCATGAGCCATTGGTACTTCTATCGTTTTTTCTGAAATATTTGCAATTCGGAATTTGTACGATTGATTGTATTCTTATTGACTAATTTTATGCCAATATTTTAACACATTGAATTACAGCATATTAAAAATGTTCTATGTGTTTTTTATTTCTTTTTTTTAGTACTATTCTCTTATATTGGAAATTTTAAGGGGTTTTCAGCTTGTTGCAGGATTCATTCAGCGCTTAAGAGACTGATTACACTCTATTCGTTCGATAACCCCGGAACATTGCGCTCGGTTTTTATGTATCATAAGGATACATTACAAACATTTTCTTTGGTTATAAAAGCTTTTTATAACCCGCTAAAAAGAGCAGCTTTAACGGCATGCCCTGTGATCTTCTATATTTTACGCCGCTGGAATTCAATAATTTGTGTTTTAAAAATATTATCTTTAACTTAAGTATCGCTATTGGTTCAGCAGGTTAACGATATGCTGTTCAGGAAAGGCAGATCAACAGGAGGCCATATGCTGTATGTTTATATCCGGATTTTCAGTATGGGTTGGCGTATAGCAGATGCTTCTTCACTAAAGTGGCTCCGGATAGATTGAAATATGAATTGTCCGGAAATTCAGTTTACCCCAACTCTTAGAACAATGACGATTATCGGGTTCCGTACTTAAGAAAAACCTGATATATATTTACGGTGATTTTTTTATTTAACTTCGCCAAAAATGCCATTTTTTAAAGTTCATGAGAGCCATACTATTCATCTTATTCGTACTTGCTGCCTGCAATAAACAACAGTACCGCACTGCTGAAAATGTTGCGGGTGATACTTCGATGGCGTATAAAACGGACTTACTATCAGGGAATAAGCGTGATTACTCGAATAATTCCGGGAGGCATGATACTACATTACCGACGAATCGTCTTCGGATTTCTACCGAGGAAAAGGCTAGTCAAATGGAAGCAGAAGCAAACAGGTTACTGCAATTAGGAAAAAATTTATTGCTCCAGGATAAGGCAGAAAAAAAATATGCTGATATCATAGATCTGTTTAATAGATCTTTAAACATTTACATGGAACTGGATGATAAAAACAAGCAAGCTGATGTGCTAAACTATTTGTCTGAATGCTATCTTAATGAGGGCAATTTAATAACGGCTAATGACAATTTGCAGAAAGCATTACAAGTATTCAAATCTACCGGACATGAAAATATACACAACACCTATCACCTATTGCAATTGGTACACAACATCCGGGGTGAACTGGAAAAAAGCCTGTATTATTCTCTTGAGAATATAAAAAGCATGGCCCGGACTAAAAATACCGTTCATGCCGGGTTATATTATCATTTTGTAGGAGAAAACTACAGTGCTTTGGGCGATCATGAAAAAAGCCTGGAATGGTATGATAAAGCGTTGAAGATAAAAAACAGCCTGGATACAACATTGTTGTATCACATTGTAAATGTCACCAGTAAAGAATTACTTCTTCTGAATAGAAAACAGCAGGCCCTGGATTTAATCCTGGAGGTAGCTCCTTTTGAAGAATCTTCAGGAATAGCAGAGTTGGAAGAAGCCAAGGGGTATACGTATAGTGCATTGGGTAAACAGAATTTAGCAAATAAGCATTTTGCCGAGATGTTGAGATTGTATGACAACGAATCCAAAAGTCATGAATTAATACGAAAAAAATCATTGGCGTATCTTAAGTTGGGTAGCTACTATGTAGCCCGGGAACAGTATCAGAAGGCCAAAGATTACTTGTTGCGTTCTTTTCCGCTTTCCAGTGTATCCAATAAGGCCAAGGCGAACCTAATGTTATTTAAAGCAGACTCTGCTACAGGCAATTACAGGAATGCCATACCCTACTATCAGACCTATAAAAGACTTAATGACTCTATCTTTAATGCGGAGAAAAGCAGGCAGATACAAGAAATAAAAATTAAGTATGAAACGGTTAAGAAAGAAAACAGGATTAGAGATCTGCAAAATGAAAACGTAGTTAAAAGCATGGAACTGGACCGGGCTAACCTGATCAAAAAATTAATTTTGGGAGGGCTTGTCCTTCTTTTTACCACCAGCCTTTTTCTGTATAAAGGGCATATGGACAAAAAGCGGATTAACAGGGTGTTATTGAGCCAAAAGGAGGAAATTGCACAACAGAATAATGCGCTACAGGAACTTTTGTCTGAAAAAGAATGGCTGATTAAGGAAATTCATCATCGGGTGAAGAACAATCTGCAAATAGTAATGAGTTTACTTAATACCCAATCCAGGTATATCAAAAATCCTGAAATATATTCTGCTATAAAAAAGAGTCAGTCTCGTTTATTTGCAATTTCTCTGATTCATCAAAAACTATATAAGTCGGACAATTCCAATTTAATAGATATAAATTCGTATATAGAAAATCTGCTTCGGTATTTAAGAGAAAGTCTGGATGAAGGTTCGGGAATCAGATATGAACTGGATGTAGACCGGATAATGCTTCAGGAAGATCAAGCCATTCCCGTAGGTTTAATTTTAAATGAAGCTATCACCAATGCGATCAAATATGCTTTTCCGGAACAGGACAGGAGAGGGGTAATTAAGGTAACCATGAAGAGTGAAAAAGATTATTATTTATTAGGTATACAGGATAATGGGACAGGAATACAGAAGGAATATTCGAAGGATGTTCCTCCTTCTATGGGAATGACCTTAATAAAAGGGCTAAGCAAACAATTAAACGGATCTTTGAAGATTGAAAATAATAATGGTACTTTGATCCAGGTTATGTTCAGGCACATCACCATTTCGGATATATACGCTCAAAACACTTAATATTAAGAAGATGAAGAAACGCATTCTTATCGTAGAAGATGAATTTATTGTGGCCAATGATTTGTCTTGCTTTCTTGAAGAACAGAACTTTGTTGTTTCAGGCATCGCTTCTACTGTTGAGGAAGCGCTTCGGTTTATAAATAAACAGCCTCCCTATATCGTATTGCTGGATATTCATTTAAAGGGAAAATTGTCCGGTATAGATCTGGCTAAAAGGCTTCAACAGTTGAACATACCTTTTATTTATCTTTCTGCTTACTCCAACAAATTGATCCTGGAGCAGGCGAAAAAGACAAATCCTTATGGTTTTCTGGTAAAACCTTTCAGGGAGAAAGACTTACGCATTGCTTTAGAAATTGCCGCATATCATATAGAACATAATGCGGATAGCAACACGCAGTTGGAGAAACAACTTTTTGAAAAATTAAGCAGTATTCCGACGGATGATAAAGAGGAAGAATGGTTTGAAGAAATAGCAAAGGTTTTGCAGCCAGGAATTCCTTTTGATTTCTTGTTCTGTAATTTGGTCCGTGATACGTATACTTTGAGTTTGGGAATCCATAGGGTCGGAATTAAAAAATATCAGATCATAGGAGTCAATGAGTTTTCCAATATCCTGGGATTGTCCATCAGTGAGGTAGAAAGGATTATTGCGGAAAGAAGCCTGCTGAAGGTGCAGGGAATATACGAGGGTACAGAATTTGACCGGTTGAAGGACCTTTCCCGGTTCGAAAAAATGGTGAGCACACCATTCAAACTACAATCCTGTATGGCCCTTAGCACAAATCCGGGACATGAAAAAAGGCTCAGTTTTTCATTTTATGCCAAGCGTAAAGGCGTCTTTAACAAGACGAGATCAGATCTTATACAAAGCCTGGATACTGTTTTTTCTGATATATTAGAAAACAAGGTCCGTCAAAAAAATTCTGGCGCCACTTCGGTAAAAGGACATGCTACAAGTCATAAAAACCCGGAACTGTTTAAATGTATAATAGGGAAAAGTCCGAAACTTTTAAATGTATTACACGACATTGAGCGTGTAGCCCCCATGAAAACTTCGGTTTTAATTATGGGAGAGAGTGGTACGGGAAAGGAATTATTTGCCAAATGTATTCATCAGCTTTCACCACGTTCCGAAGCTCCTTTTGTGGTTATCAATTGTGGCGCTATCCCTGAAAACCTGATAGAATCGACCTTATTCGGACATGTAAAAGGAGCCTTTACAGGGGCTTCAACCAATAGTATAGGAAAATTCGAGCAGGCCAACGGGGGAACAATATTTTTAGATGAAATAGGTGAAATGCCTCTTGAAATGCAGGTACGGCTCTTAAGAGTACTACAGGAGAATGAAATAGAGCGCATTGGGGATACCAAAACAATACCTTTGGATGTAAGGGTCATTGCAGCCACAAATAAAAACCTCGAACACGAGGTTGAAACGGGTAATTTCCGATTGGATCTGTATTACAGGTTACATGTTTTTCCTGTTTACGCTCCCCCGTTAAGAGAGCGAAAGGAGGATATCCCTGTTTTAGCCCAATTTTTCTTGGAAAAATACGCTGACGGGACGGGTAAATATTTTACGGGTTTATCTGAAAAAACGGTTGATGCCCTCTTACAATATGATTTTCCGGGAAATATCCGGGAATTAGAAAACTTAATGGAAAGGGCAATGATCGTAGAAAACGGAACAACATTAAACCCGGGTAACTGGATGCCCGAAAATGGATGGATTGCTTCTAATGATGATTTTAAAACATTTGAAAGCAAACAGAAAGAGTATATCATCGAAGTACTCGATCATACCAACTGGCGCGTAAGCGGCCCTAAAGGAGCCGCAAAAATTTTAGGGATGAATGAAAAAACCCTCTTTGCCAAAATAAAGCGTCTGGGTATTGAGAAACGGGTAGGTTTAAAGTCGTAAGACAATGGGTGATAAGCTTCTTCGCAATACCGGAGTTTCTGAACCGTTTATCCGCAAACTGTAACTCCTTATGCCAGTCTTCTGAAAGCGCATTATCACCTCTTTTTGGCGTTAAATTTGCCCCGGCATTATTTACTATAATGTCAATCTTTCGGTATTTGCCAATGATTTCTTTTGTTATTCAATCAAAACTTTCTGCTCGCGAGAGATCGGCCGGGATAAAATAGTATTTTTCAGAATAGTTATTGGGTTTTGTACGTGCTAAATTACTTGTGAAGAGAAAGAAGAGAAAATAGAGTAGTATAAATTCATTTCATCTATACAAAAATTCACAAGCTATTGGTTTGGCATTGTTCCTGCCTGCCGGCCAGGCAGGTATATCGGTTGATATTTGGGTATTTTTACTAAATGTCAATTATGGGCTTTCATAAAATTTTGTTAAACATCATGTAGGTATTTAGGTAATTTCCTAAATTTGTCCCATGGAATTATTAGAGGTTATAAAGTCATTATCAAACGAAACACGTTTAAATATTCTTAAATGGTTAAAGGACCCCTTTGCCCATTTTCCGGAAGAGGAATTGAGTAAAGACACAGCGGAATTGGGTGTATGTGTGTCCGATATTGCCAAAAAGGCCGGAATGTCCGTTCCTACTGTTTCAGATTATTTAAAAACAATGTCCGCCGCGAATATTCTGATCGCTACCCGAAAGGGACAGTGGACTTATTATAAAAGAAACGAAAAATCAATTCAGGATTTGGCAACGCATATTAAAGATAAATTATAAAAAATTTTGTTCAACTTTTAGGTTTTTACCTAATTATATAATTATACAAATATGAAAGCAGCAATGTTAAAAGAGTTCGGCTCTATTGAAAATTTTGAAATTGTAGATATACCAACACCTAAACCCGGATTCAAGGAAGTTTTGGTCAAGGTCTTTGCAACTTCTGTTAATCCTTTGGACTACCAGGTACGTCGAGGGGATTATAAAAATGAATTGGAGCTACCTGTTATTACAGGTCACGATATCTCAGGTGAAATAGTAGCACTCGGACCCGGAGTAGAAAACTTTAAAGTCGGTGATGAAGTGTATTATACCCCGGAGATTTTTAATGGCCCCGGGAGTTATGTTCAATTCCACGTTGCCCACGAGTCTATCATGGGTTTAAAACCAAAAAACCTGAGCCATCTGGAAGCCGCAACACTTCCCTTAGCAGCAGGCACAGCCTGGGAGATGCTGGTTACCAGGGCGCAACTCAAAATCAACCAGTCCATTTTGATCCATGGTGGTGCAGGTGGAGTGGGAATACCAACTATTCAAATTGCTAAAGCAATGGGGGCAACTGTATTTACAACAGCCAGAAAAGCCCATCATGAGTTTCTTCTTGAACTGGGTGCTGACCATGTCATTGATTATGAAAATGAAGACTACCTTCAGGTGATTAATCAATTGACGGACAATAAAGGCGTTGATGTGATCATCGACACCATAGGAGGTAATACACTTTCCGATAGCGGAAAGATACTCAGTCAGCTGGGGCAGGTAGTTACATTGGTAGATATAGAAAAACCTCAAAATCTTATTGAGGCCTGGGGGAAAAATGCGACCTATCACTTTGTCTTTACCCGGCAGAATAGAAATAAATTGGACGAATTGACCAAATTGGTAGAAAGCAAAAAGCTAAAGCCAGTTTTAAATAAGGTCTTTCCATTGTCGGAGATTGGTAAAGCCCATAGTTTATTGGAATACAGAACAGGTGATAAAAACTTCTATGGCAAAATAGGAATAGAAGTTGAAAAAGAAGCATAACAAGTTTTCAATACACAACAATGACCTCCTCGAGCCATAATCGGCACCTAAATTTGAGAGGAGGTCATTCTTTGAAAGGTATGTAACTGTGGCTACGATTTGACTGCTTACATATCATAAACAAAAGTTAATCAAAGCATTACCACTAAAAAACTATCTTTAACACAGCTTATTCCAAACAAAAACAAATTTACTATGAAAACAATCGGATATATTATCATGACCACCGTCTTACTTGCCATGATCGCATGTAAGGACAATTCAAATGCAGCACGGTCAAAGACCGGTTCTGATACCAAAAAGTTGGAAACAGTGTATACGGACAGTATCTATCAATTTACAGGAGTGGCCGTGTCAAAAAGTGACCGCTTATTTGTGAATTATCCCTATTGGTTGGATAAGCATCAATACGCTGTAGTTGAGGTAAAGCAAGGTAAGGCCGTGCCTTATCCCGATGAAGCCTGGAACAGCTTCAAAAAAGGAGAAGACGGTCAAAACAAATTTGTCACTGTACAGGCAGTTTATGCCGATGATCAAAACTACCTGTGGATAGTGGATGCAGCCGGGATTGGTTTGGGGCCCATATACCAAAGGAGCAACAAGGTCATCAAAATCAATTTGGCTACAGATGCCATCGAACGGATCTACAGGTTTCCGAAGGAAATCATTCATGACCAAGTGTATCTCAATGATATCAGGGTAGATAACCATAGTGGTTTTGCATATATGACAGATTCTTCCTCCGGTGGTTTGGTCGTATTAAATATAGCATCAGGGGAATCAAGATATGTTCTGGAAAAGAATCCTGCGGTCCTGTCCGATAAAAACTATACCTTCAGTCCACTGGGCAAGGAACTCACCACTTCTGACGGTAAGCCTTTAAAGGTAAACAGCGATGGGATAGCCCTTAGTCCTGACAGGAAATGGCTCTACTTCAAACCGCTCACCGATGCAAAATTATACCGTATATCCACTTCAATATTAAGGGATTTTGAAACACCCAAGAACACCATTGAAGAAAGTGTACAGGATTTGGGGACATTTACCACCACTGACGGAATGATCTTCGACACCAAGGGCAACCTCTATTTTGGTGATCTGGAGAAAAACAGCATCATCAGGATCACACCAGAACTTCAAATGCAGGAATTGGTACGGGATAACGATAAACTGATCTGGCCTGATAGTTATAGTATTTCCAAAGATGAATATTTGTACATCACAGCTTCCCAAATCCAGTTGATGCCCTGGTTTCACCAAGGGGAAAACAAAACCAAACTACCCTACAAGGTATTCAGGTTAAAACTATGATAACGATCATTTCACGTACAGTGGAATTGGAAAACATCGTTTCCGACAAAAACAAAAACAGGTTCTATTTTAAATCAACACAAAAAACACAATTACATTTCCCAAATAATGGAAAAATATAACAAATAAGAAATACAATCATTCTTATTTTAGATATAAAAAACTGACATACAAATACTTGCGTTTTTGGCATAGAAATGGTCATCCATGAAGCGTGTCTGAATTGCAATGCAATAAATTTTATGCATTAAAGCACTGATAAAGACACCTAAATTCTAAAGGGTAAAACCAAATTCATGGTACGGTTTCTTGATCGATCAAGAATTATAAACACCAAGTAACTTTTTAATCCAATGAAAATTGAAATGAAAAATATCAAGTTTATTCTCTTTTTATTGACCATGCCGTTCCTGCTGGTATGTATGAAAATAGAGGATTCCAAAATGGAACGGGAGAAAAAAAGAAGAAATGACCTAACGGCATTAAAAAGTAATGATTTGCTGGTAGCCATGAATACCGGGAAGGACAAAGAAATCAATTAAAAAACAACAATTATGAAAGCAGCAGTATTAAAAGAGTTCGGCTCTATTGAGAATTTCGAGATCACGGACATCCCAATCCCCAAGCCCGGGTTCAGGGAGGTCTTGGTCAAGGTATTTGCGACCTCGGTCAACCCTCTGGACTACCAGGTACGGCGAGGGGACTATAAAAGCGAACTGGAGCTTCCCGTTATTACAGGTCACGATGTCTCCGGTGAGATCGTGGAGGTAGGTCCCGGAGTGGAGAACTTCAAGGTCGGTGATGAAGTGTATTATACCCCGGAGATCTTCAAAGGACCCGGAAGCTATGCCCAGTTCCATGTGGCAAACCAGGCCATCATCGGTCTGAAGCCCAAGAATCTCAGCCATCTGGAGGCCGCTACCCTCCCACTGGCCGCGGGAACGGCATGGGAGATGCTCGTGGCCAGGGCACAGCTCAAGGTCAACCAGGCCATCCTGGTCCACGGCGGTGCCGGTGGTGTGGGCATCCCCACCATCCAAATCGCCAAGGCCATGGGGGCGACCGTATTTACAACGGCAAGAAAGGCCCATCACGAATTCCTCCTCGAACTGGGAGCCGACCATGTCATCGACTATGAAAACGAAAACTACATCGATGCCATCCTCAACCTCACAGAGGGCAAGGGCGTCAATGTGGTAATCGACACCATAGGGGGCAATACCCTTTCCGACAGTGGAAAGGTGCTCGCACAGATGGGGCAAGTGGTCACCATTGTCGATATCGAAAAACCGCAGAACCTCATCGAGGCCTGGGGGAAAAATGCGACCTATCACTTTGTCTTTACCCGGCAGAATAGAAACAAACTGGACGAATTGACCAAACTGGTAGAAAGCAACAAGCTAAAGCCGGTTTTAAACAAGGTCTTTCCATTGTCGGAGATAGGCAAAGCCCATAGCTTATTGGAATACAGAACAGGGGATGAAAACTTCTATGGTAAAATAGGTGTACAAATAAACGATTAAAACAGTGACTAAACTAAGATCGAATATGAGTAATCTGGATATTTTTAAAAAAGCGAACAAAGTATTGGGAGAGGGAAACTATGAAGAATTCATCACCTACTGCAGTGAAGATATCAAATGGGAAAACGTCGGTGAGCGTACCTTCCAAGGAAAGGTTGAAGTACTTGAGTACATAGGTTCCACGTATGATGGAGTGGTATTTAACACAGATAATTATATCACGGAAAAAGATTTCGTTGTGGAGCTTGGCCATATAGTATTTGAAAAGGACGGCGCACCAAAGAAAAGTTCCTTTTGTGACGTTTGGAAATTTAAGGATGGCTTGATCCATCAAGTAACTTCCTTTGTTATTTAAGAATACTTGGTGAACAACCACCAGATTAAAACAACAGTATATGAAAGCAATTGTATTACAAGCACCAGGAGGTGTAGAAAACTTAGCCATTCAAGATATGGACAAACCGGCCATCACGACAGGCGAAGTATTGGTCCGGGTCAAAGCGATAAGTATCAATCCTGTGGATGTAAAATCGAGATCTGGTAAAGGAGTATATGGACGGATAAAGGATGAAAACCCTCTTGTTTTAGGATGGGATATCTCGGGTACGGTTGTTGAGAGCCTTGATGCCAAATTTCAAATTGGCGACGAGGTATTCGGGATGGTTAACTTTCCCGGGCATGGAAAGGCGTATGCAGAATACGTAGCGGCCCCGGCATCGCAACTGGCTCTTAAACCTCAAAATATTTCCCATGAAGAAGCGGCCGCAGCAACATTGGTTGCCCTGACCGCCTGGCAAGCCCTTGTCACAAACGCCAATGTCCGGAAAGGTCAAAAAGTTCTTATCCATGCGGCTTCGGGAGGAGTGGGTCATATTGCGGTCCAAATTGCCAAATATTTAGGGGCTACCGTGGTCGGAACATCCTCTGCAAAAAACAGGGATTTTGTGTTGGGCCTTGGAGCTGATGCACACATTGATTACCACGACTATGACTGGACTGCCCACCCAAGGGAATTTGATTTTGTCCTTGATACCATTGGAGGCGACAACATCGACCACTCTCTTGAAGTGACCAGGGAAGGCGGAAGTATCATCAGTATTCCTACCGGCCTGAATGAGGAAGTCACCTCAAAGGCTGCCTCCAAAGGGGTAAAAGGCTATTTTATTCTGGTGCAATCCAATGGTGGGGATATGGAAAAAATGGCGTCATTTTTGGAAAAAGGAATCCTAAAACCACATATTTACAAAACATATGGTTTTGATCAGATACCAGAAGCTCATGTACAGCAAGAGACCGGCAGAACCGTTGGAAAACTAATCATTACCACATAACACAGGAACAGTGTGAATTTAATCTAAGACAGTGCCTTGATCACTTCTTTACGATTGGACAGTCCGAATTCAATTAATGTATTCAAGACAGTCCAGATTTCCCGGGCATGCTCCGTCAGCATATAGTACGTTATATCCTGTGTGGGTGTATGTTCCAGTTTTTTCTTGATCAGTTGATGAGCTTCCAGGGTCGTAAGTTCTGAACTTAGCACTTTAGGCGAGATGCCTTCAGATACTTCAAAAAAATCCTTAAACCTTAATTTCTCATAATAATGTAAATTTAAAAGAATACAGAAACGCCATTTACCGCTTAATAAATCCAAGGTATCTCTCAAGGCCAAAAATCTTTGTTTTAAGATTTCCTCATTTTCCGTACAAGGTTTTATTTTTTTTTCCATCTTACTTTCCTGGAGGTTACTAAACACAAATTTACTGAATACTAAAAGTAATTTTGCTTAAAATAATTTTAAAATGAAACCGACATGATTAAACTAATCATTAAAGCACAAACACGCATGATTGTTTTAATCGTCGAAGTTGAGTGACAGTCAGATGGAAGTTCCATATGACCATTGAAAAAACAATAAAAAAAACACATGAAAAGAATCTTAGTTACAGGTGCAACCGGAAAACAAGGTAGTGCCGCAGTATATGAATTACTAAAAAATAATTTTGAGGTTTTTGCGCTGACCAGAAATCCGCAATCTTCGGAAGCCAGTAATTTAAAAAATGCAGGAGCAGTCCCGGTAAAAGGCGATTTAGAAAATATCGAAGCTTTAAGTGACCTATTTAAAAAAGTAGACGGGCTTTATCTGGTCCTTCCTCCCGTATGGGTTTCCAGCAAAGAAACGGATGAGAAAGAAGCGGAACTCGGAATACAGACCATCAAATTAGCAGAAGAACAAGGCGTTAAATTTGTTCTTTATTCATCTGTTCTTGCTTCGGATAAGCAGGCTTTATTCAGACCCAAATTTAAGTTTACCATCGAAAAATATTTGTTAGAAAGTGATTTACAAGGAGCCGTAATAAGGCCCGCTACTTTTATGGAAAATTTACTTTTACCAAGTTTCGGACTGGGAGAAGGCAAGTTTATCAACCCCTTACCCGGAGACAGGGCAATCCCCTGGGTAACTACAAATGACATTGGCACGTTTGCGCGAATAATATTTCAGAATTATAAGGCGTTCAACGGTAAAACAGTTGATTTCGGAGGGGAACTTTATACCCCTGAACAAGTTTTAAAACTATTGGAAGAGAAGTTGAAGCAACCCATCGATTTTGTACAGGTACCGTTAGAAGTGCTTTATCAACAAAGCGAAACATTTGCAAAATTGGTTGAAATGATCGACAAAGAAGGCTATGATCCTATCGATTACGAATTTATAGCTACCTGGATGCCAAAGCTGACAGGCTTTGAACAGTGGATGAATGAAACAGGTATTGAAAAAATAAAGGAATTACGTTCTGCAGACAATTAAACATACGTAAAAAGAATGGGGTTATTATTTAAATGCCTTATCTATCTTCCTGAAAAGGCGTCAGAATTTTAGTTGTGCACTGGCAAATCCGAATGCTATATTTTTACCGGGGGAGACTTCCCTGAGGTATTCCCCGGTATGGAACCAACTTAACCCTGCAAGCAAAGAGATATGCTTGTTGGCTTTATAGGAAAAAAGACCGGAAACCTGACTCCCTATATAACGGGAAGAAGTATTATTATGTTCAAAAAACGGCACCATATTGGGACGATAAATTCCCTCACCTCTGCTATATCTCCACAAAAAAGCATAATCACAGGAAAGTGTTATTTTTTTATTAAAACGGAGTTTCAAACTGGGATGTATATCCATTAAGTTACTTGGTGCCAATGGTGCTGCCATACCAAAGTAGGCTCCGGGACCAAACATGGTATTCAGGCTTTGTTGCGTATGGTCTGTATTGTCTTTGTCGCCACTGATAAGATCAGCTTTGAGTCCGATTTCCGGAGTATATTTTATTGAAGTAAAATGATACGAAGTAGCTAAAGCAATACTCCACGCTGATATTCTCCTGCTGCCTATCGAACCGAATTGGTACCCACCTTCCAAATCATACCACCATCTACCACTGTTTTTAAAAACCCGGGAAGCGATGGTATGCCTTTTTTCTGTACCGGCACCGTCATAGAACAGCGCATTCTTGTTATAAAAACCCAAGAAATAGAAATTAAAATGCAATTCTTTTTTTGCTGTGGTAATATCTGAAAATGCTCCCCAAAGCCGTAAATCGGGAGAAGAAGTATCGTCAAAAATACCGGTTTTGTCAACCACGGCATGCAAATAGAAAATATCGGTTTTTATATTACCTTCACTAAAAAGCGCTTTAATCCCGTCAAATGAACGGCGGGTGTTGGGAGAATCTCTTAAAGAAATTAAGCGTGTAGAGCCATAGCTTACTTCCTGCCTCCCCAAGCGGAATGTGAGAGGAGTTTTCAGGAATGGTTTATAATCCATAAAAAGTTGATGGAGTTTTAACGGGTTTTCTTCTACAGGGATAAGCATTTCCCTGCTATTTGCCATGGCACTCTGCAATTCTCCATAAATACGAATTTTTTTAGAAAGGTGCAGATCTGCGTGAAACATCCATCGGGTCAGCATAAAACCATCGTTATCCTGTGTATCCGGATTCCAATTTTCGTTATCCATAATCAGGTATTGTGTTCTGAAATCGCCTCCAAAACTAACATAAGCATCTTTACTGATCCTTTTATATTTCAATCGATGGTACCAATCCCTTACGGTATCTTTTTCGAGACCGGAGTAATCTTCGTTATACCGCATTTGTTGAAATTTGGGAATTTGCTGGGCGGTTACAAGGAAGGAATTGCATAAAAGTACTATTAGCAAAATGCGCATTATTAATTTTTACCTTATGGAAGAATGTAAAACCTCCGTGGAAACTCAGAGATTTTACATTTTTATTATTTTGATTTTTTAATAAACGGAATAACCTTTTTGCCAATCAACTCAATGGATTCTAACAATTGCCGGTGAGATAGCCCCGCATTATCCATCTGAAAAGTAAACCGGTCAATACCACCAAGCGCTTCACTGTGCCGTAATAATTTTTCGGCAACTTCTTCCGGGCCACCAACCACCAACACACCTTTAGGCGCAATTAATGCATCGAAGCCGGCTTTCGTAACCGGAGGCCAGCCACGCTCCTTACCTGCTTTGGTCCATAGTTCGGCATAACCCGGATAGTAGTCTGCAACGGCCTGCTCACTTGTATGTGCCACATAGCCTGGTGAGTGTAACCCGACTTTTAACTGCCCGGGCGAAAACCCTGCTTGGACTCCTGCTTCGCGGTAAAGGTCTATCAGGGGGCGAAATCGTTCCGTTTCCCCGCCGATGACAGCCACCATTAAGGGAAGTCCTAAAGAACCTGCCCGTATAAAGGAAGCCGGTGTACCACCTACACCCAGCCATACCGGGAGCTTTTCCTGAAAGGCTCTTGGGTAAACGGGTTGGTTATTTAAAGTCGGTCTGAATTTTCCTGACCATGTTACATATTCCTGCTCTCGTATTTGGAGAAATAATTCCAGTTTTTCCGCAAAGAGCGCATCATAATCCTTAAGGTCATACCCAAAGAGAGGGTATGCTTCGATGGCCGAACCACGGCCTACAACCAGTTCTGCCCTTCCTTTTGAAATGAGATCCAGTGTTGCAAAACTCTGATATACCCGTACAGGATCATCCGTACTTAAAACCTTAACTGCACTCCCTAGAATAATATTTTTGGTCCTGGCAGCCGCAGCAGAAAGAATTACCGCCGGTGCCGAATCTAAAAATTCTTTTTTATGATGCTCTCCGATACCAAAAACATCAAGGCCTGCTTCGTCGGCAATGACTATCCGATCCAGTAACTGTTCCATGGCATCTGCACTACTAAGATTGCTGCCATACATGGCCGATGCAAAACTATCAATTCCTATTTCCATACTCTTTATTATTATTTTAGTTTTTTTAAAACAATATTTGGTAAATTTTTAACTGCGAAAGTGGTCTACTATTATCATTACCACTGATATATTGAGGTCAGCTCTGCCCCCTCTGCCAAGTTTACCTTTGGTATACTGTCGTTGACTTCGATCTCAAATTCCTCAATAAGTTTTATGTTGTTAAAATCAATGGGGTGTCCCGCTATCATGTGGCGAGCTACCTGTCCTTCCAGTTCTTTTTTTTCCACATAGTCAGCACCTACCTCGATAAAATCATCAACCGTTAAAATTCCATCCTTCTTTTTTGCCTTTCCAATTGCGTACAGGTCGAGCAACATATTCCTGAGGGTGAATTTTCCATTTGACCCCAACCTGATCTGGTTATCAAGGTAAAAAGCATAGATAAGGCCCCGTCTGTAGGGAAGTTTTCCATAATTGGCATAATCCGTCCAGTAATTTGCGGCGATGGAATCATTATGTGCCGCTTTGACCTCACTCTCGTAATGCGGTTTTAAAGTCTCTTCATTCAGGTAATTCAGAAAATCCTCTTCCCCGTAAATTTTGCTGTTTGCCAAATTAATGAGGGTGGTATAATCGTTAAACCCTTCCCCGAACCATTGATGGTCAAAACTACCCTTCCCTAACATGAGCTTGATCCCTACCCAAGTGTGGGCGGTTTCGTGTGCCGTTACGTACTTTTCCCAGGTGCCAAACGGTCTCCCCAACTTCATGACAAAGCCGTTTTTGATCCCAAAACCACCTCCTCCTATTTCTTTTTGATTGTTTTGCAGTGCTGTTGCGGCCAAAAAGTAGAACGGAAAATCCGTATCGTTCCAAAACCTGTGGATGCCCGGGAAATAGCTTTCAAAAAAAGGACTGAGACTCCCCTGCAAGTCATTCCCATAGTTGTCGTCTTTCGTGGTCACACAATAGTAAGGAATGCCCATAACATTATATTCCCTCACGTCTATATTATCCCCCATAACAAAGTACACCATTTCGGAAACGGAGTAGTAATAGGCTGAATGCTTTTCCGATGGATTTCCTTGGGATGGAACGACGGAATTGAAATAGCTGAAATTCTCGGGATAATCATACCAGCTGAAGGATACCAAAGGATTACTTTCATCGGTTATGGCCAAGGCAAACTGCTTATTTACCAACGTCAATACGCTTTTTGTGATAACAGGTCTGAACAGTTCCATTTGAGAAGCTGAAGTTGGTTTATCCACGGGAAGCGAACCGTCTATTTCATAACTGATCCGGTGTTCTTTAGCGCCGTTGTGGTATATGGTGATCCGTCTGTCCACTTCGTCAATCTTGACCACTTCAGGCGGGGTAGCACGAATATTTTTGATGACTTTAAATATATCGTTCTGCCCTCCAAAATTAGGATCTCCGAATATAAATACGGTACTGTCCTTTTGGGATGCAGCATATGTCAGTTCGACCTCTACTATGGGGGAGTGTCCGTCCCAGCTGAGCACATAGTCCATGAAAGGTTCTTGTTTAGCACATGAACAAATGCTAAAAACTAAGAGAATTAAAATGATCTTGTTTTTTTTCATGTCCATTAGTGGATTTTATGGCTGGAATCCCTTTTTTCTTTTTTTCTTACACTAAAGTTGCATCCAAAGTAATTTCCAATTTGAGAGCATTGCTTACCGGGCAGGTCTCCTCAGCCGATTTTGCTATTTTTTGAAACTCTTCTTCCGTAATCCCAGAAATTTTTGCGGTCAAGACCAAATCTGATTTTGTGATGACCCCTTTATCCAATGTGATCGTTGATGTTGTTGTCAGTTCTTCGGGATCGTAGCCCGCAGTGGTGAGATCTGCACTCAATTTCATGGTGAAACAACCGGCATGCGCTGCAGCCATCAGTTCTTCGGGATTGGTATCCGTTCCGTTTTCAAAACGGGATACAAACGTATAAGGTGTTTGTTTTAAAGCTCCGCTTTGTGAGGTCAAATGTCCTTTGCCTTGTTTGATTGTGCCGTTCCACACGGCTGTTGCTTGTTTTTCCATGATATATGGATTTTTGTTTATTAATTATCTCGTCCGACTCCTATTTGCATTGCCCAAAAGCCTATTTCGGGCATAGCAATCTCTAGTTCTTCGTATCGTAATAGCCCCCGAAAGAGTTGAAAGGGGACCATTCGGGAAGTGTTTTGGGCAATTTCGGAGACAGTTCACTGTACTCCGCCGCACCAAAGACCACTCTTCCATCAACCACGGTCAATACGGATGAAATGGTTTTTATCTCTTCATCCGGTATGGTGAAGTAATCTTTATCGAGCAATGCAAAATCTGCAAAATGCCCCGGAATGATTTTGCCCATTTCGCCCTCCTGGTTCTCAAACCAGGTAGGTCCGACTGTAACTAATTTCAATGCTTCCTTCCTTGTTAACCGGTTATTTTTTGCAAGTATTTCAGAACCCGATACCGACTTTCCTGTAGTCATCCAGCTAATACCAATCCATGGGTTATAGGATGAAGCTCTAAATGCATCTGTAGTGATCGCAAGTGGAATTCCGCTGTCAACCAACCGTCGTAATCTTGGGGTTTGCTGTGCTTTCTCAACATTATACGTCTTTATAAATCCATCACCGTGCATGGCCATTTTCATATCCAAAGCAATACCGCCCCCCAGTTTTTTTACCCTGGCAATATTCTCGGGGGTAATCGTTTCAGCATGTTCAATGCTCCATCGTAAGCCGTCTAATGGTGTCTTATCATTTATAGTTTCCAAGACATCCAGAAAAGATGTGATATTTTCATTGTAACTAATATGTAATCGAAAGGGAATTCCATTCTCAACAAGCTTTGTAATATCTTCCCGGATATAACGGTGCATGATTTCCTCATCGATAATTACTGCCGGTCTGTCAAAATTTTCGTGGTCATGTATTTCTAATCTGAGTATTTCACCTGTACCTTCATATTCATGGCCATGTGCCAGGGTTGGATGTAGGTTTTCTCCCGGACTAACGGGAAATTTTCTTGTTACGGTGTTAATTTCTGCATCCACCAAACTGGGACTGTTGGTGTCACCAAACTGAAGGTCAATGAATGGCATCCGAATGTTCAGACGGTTTTCCTTTGCCAGCTGCTGTATTGGCGCATGTCCATGCGGATAACCATAAATACTGGCTGCGTCAACGGCCGTAGTAACTCCGAAACGGTTCATATCGTTTATAGCGTTGGTAATTGAACTAAGCTGTTCTTCCTCTGAAGGCTGCGGCACCATTAATTCCAGTGAAGCAAATGTAAATGTATACGCGTGCACCACACCTGTGTAGTTGCCATTTTCGTCCTTTTCGAATACAGTATCCGGTGAAGCCGGAAAGCGATCCGTACCCACTCCAAAAGCTTCCATCGCCAATTCATTTAAATACGCACGGTTGTAAGCATACTGTACAATGACAGGTCTGTTTGGTACTGCTTTCCTGATTTCCTGGATAGTTGGCAATCGATTTTCTTTAAACTGGTACGGCGACCAGCCACCGATCACTTTCACCCATTGGCCTTCGGGAGTTCGCTTTGCCTGCTCACTCAACATTTCCAAAGCACGCTCCAATGTAGGCACACCTTCCCACCTTACGTTGTAATTATAGCTTCTTTCATTTAGTATATGTGTATGAGCATCATTAATACCGGGGATCAGGCGTCGCCCATCTGCATCGATAAGTTTGGTACTGCTGTCTTTCAACTTTAGTATCTCAGAATCCGTGCCTACAGCATAAATTCTACCCCTTTTTACTGCCAGTGCAGAAGCTTCGGGCTTGGTCAGGCTTCCGGTGCTGATTTTTGCATTAAATACAATCATATCGGCACCGATGAATTGTTCATTGGATTGTGCACTAACGCTTACAGTAAAGATAAGTACCGTCACCAGGACGATTAGTTTTTTCATGATTTGTTGTTTTTGTGTTAAGCTTGTTTTTGATATCTTATGTTACCGTACTTTCCGGCATAAAAATCCCGGTATGCATCTGCAATCTCAGACCGACTGTTCATCACGAACGGCCCTTCAGCCACAATGGGTTCCGTATAAGGTTCTCCACCAAATAAAATAACATCAATGGCTCCCTGAAGCTTATTTTCAACAGTTATTTCCCCCGCATTCCTATCAAATTCTACAAATTCCCCTGCCTGGAACTCAGCGCCGTTAAGCATGGCGTTCTTTGCGGGCAAAAAGGCAGCAACCTCTGTGTTTTCCTCCATGGGTATCGTAAAATCCTTGCCGGGTTCTAATCTGATATGATATAAGAATTGAGTGGAATAATTAGGTATGGCCGAATGCAGATCTTCATATCCGCCCACGATCACCTTGATCCAGCCTCCATCATCAGGTAATACTTTTCGAGGGACCTCACTGGCCTGGATTGCCAGATATTCCGGCTTTTCGGCCTTGTTCTTGGCCGGAAGGTTGATCCAGAACTGAAAGGCATGCGTACGATTTCTTCCTGTCTGAGAATCCACATTTAAGGTTTCATCATGGATAATCCCATGACCCGCCTTCATCCATTGAACCCCACCGGAATGTACTTTGGCATAATTTCCGGCACTGTCAAAATGCTCGTCTTCGCCTTCTATGATATAACTCAATGTGGCAATGCCCCGATGGGGGTGTGCACCCGTACCGCTGTCCATCACAGCCGGGTGAAAACTGGGAATGATATGGTCCAGAAATACAAATGGCCCTACAGCGCCGGCATATCGATTGGGTAATATTCTATAAATGGCGAGGTCACCTATATCTGCCCGCTGTCCTTTTGTGGAAAAACTGCTTCTTTTTTTCATGTCTGGTATCTGTAATTAATCGAGAAACACATAAAGCGCTTTTATTTTGTCATGTTCAAAAACAACGATATCCATCCCTTTTTGAACAGGTGGTTTTCCTTCCGGACCCACACCCCATAGCAATCTCCCGATATCATTGTTAATAACCACCGGCTTCAGGAGACTGAACACAAAACTTTCGGGCATCTGTTGTAAAACTTCGCTAACACTTTCATTTATAGCCTTATGCCCATGTGCCTGGTGCCCCACATGAAATAAGCCACTATTGTCTGCATAAAGATTTTCAATTGCTTTAAGTCTTAATGTGCTATTACGCTCGCTCCAGACATACTTCAAATTTTTTTCCATCATTGAAGCCTGCACTACTATATTAGCCATACTTGTAATTTTTAAGTCTATAAATCAACCGGTCTTAAACAGGTTAAGACCGGTATTTTCAGATTATTGGTTGTCCTGGGGTACGGGAGTTGCCAGTAGCTGTAATTCCCAGGCTAAAGCAACACCACTTGCTCCGCCATGTTCTAAAAGAACCTCAGATATTTTTCCTGCCGTTTCTAAACGAGCCCAGTCGCGCTGCCATTCAGAAGCTACAGCCAGCCAGTTAATAGGTACTATACCGGCCTGTACCATACGGCGTACTGCCATATCATGAGCTTCTGCTGAGGTGGAACCGCATGCATCTGTAACTACAAATACATCATAATCTTCAGCTACTGCCTGAATTGCAGGCATGGCCACACATACTTCTGTCCACAACCCTGCAATAATCAGTTGTTTACGTCCACTTTCCTTGACGATATCGGTAACCTTCGGATCTTCCCAGGTATTAATGAAGGTCCTGTTGATAGGCTTTTGTTCTGGAAATACATCCTGAAGCCCTTTAATAATATAACCTCCGCGTTCTTCGATAACAGTAGTTAAAATGGTAGGTACATCAAAGGCTTTTGCAGCTTTTGCAAGTCCAATCGTGTTATTTATTATTAGGGTAGGTTCATGACTGTTCAGATTGGTAAACTGAAACGGTTGGTGATCGATTAATACAAGGAAACTGTCTTCGGGCCGAAGAAGTCCTTCGAGTCCGGCTTTTGGCGTTTTGTTCATGATGTTTAAATTTTTAAATGTTTTGTTAAATTATAACCGTCCCTTAACACGATAGTTTTAAAGTTCGGAACGGCTATTTCCAGGTATCAGTAAGCTACTTTTGTGCCACAAACTTAATTAACTGTAAATCAAATAATTAATTAGAAGGGTGGCAATGTATTTAATTCCGTTTTTTCATAAATTTCTATTATATTTGAATTTTCACCCCGTTTTAAAAACTCAGAGAATGAACTATAGTTTCGATGATTTGCATATAAAAGGATGGCTGGTTGACCAATTACCCTATGAGGTCGTATGGATAGGTTCGGACAGCAAAATCCTTTATGCCAACGCCAAGTTTTGTAAGAAACTGGGATATAGCCGAAAAGAGTGTACCGGCTTACTTGTCTCGGACATCAACATCACAGTTACCCCGGAAAGCTGGAAAAACCATTGGGACGAGGTCATCGAAAAAGGGAGTGTTAATTTTCAAGCCACACATAAAACCAAAGCAGGTAAATTTTATGAAGTGGAGGTTTATGTTCAACATTTCTCATATGATGGAAAAAGTTATTTGTGCGGGGTGGTCTATGAATTAAAGGAGTCCAGTTTTTATAAAAACTTAATTGACAATACCCATTCGCTGGCCAATGTAGGTGGATGGGAGTTAAACCTACAGGATGGGTCCATTATAGCCACTACTTGTGCCCTAACTATTTTAAATGCCGAAACCCCGGAAGATTTAATCCCGTCAAAAGTCACCACCAGGTTTAAAGACAGCGACAGGGTCAGGTTCTTACTCGGGCAGGTCATCAGAAAAGGGATTACTTTCGACGAATTACTGGAAACCAGGGATTCACCGCCCCGGTATATCCGGGCGGCCGGCAAGCCTATTTTAAAAGGGGATAAAATTTATAAGATACTGGGGGTTTATCAGGATGTGACCGAGATCAAGCACAAGGAAAATGATTTAAAACTTTATAAAGCTGTAATTGACAATGCACAGGATTTAATTTATGTCTATAATGAAAAAGGGGATTTGTTGCACTATAGTGAATCATTAATTGACAAGCTGGGATTTAGTAAGAAAGAGCTCAATCAAATGAGTATGTTTGAAGTGGATAAATCTATTACGAAAGAATTTTTTGAATCACATTTTAAGGAGCTCATAGAAAAGGGGTTACATCGATTTGAATGGATAATTTCCAGAAAAGACGGCACCAAGTTTACAGCTGATATAACAGCAAGCCATATAAAGTATAACAATGAAGATTTCAGTTGCGCTGTAGTACGTGATATTACTAGAAAAAAAATGCGTGACTTGCAGTTATATGAGGCTTTAGAAGAAATCAAATCCTTAAAGGAACGTCTGGAAGATGAGAACGAATATTTAAAAGAAGAAATAAGTAATAAAATCAATTTTAACAGTATCATATGTCAAAGCGAAGCCTATAGGAGCGTACTGAAAAAAGTAGATCAGGTAGCCCTTACCGAAACGACGGTACTAGTTACAGGAGAATCCGGTACAGGAAAAGAATTATTAGCCCGAGCCATCCACAGCAATAGTAAAAGGAAAGAACATCCCCTAATTAAAATCAACTGTGCCACACTGCCGAAAGACCTTATTGAAAGTGAATTGTTCGGTCATAAAAAAGGAGCTTTTACAGGAGCGATTACCAATAAGCCAGGTAAATTCACTCTTGCCGATGGCGGGACCATTTTTCTGGATGAAATAGGAGAACTGCCGCTGGAATTGCAACCTAAACTCCTACGGGTATTGCAGGAAGGTGAATATGATGAGTTGGGCGGCACAAAAACCATAAAAGTCGATGTCCGGATCATTGCTGCAACCAACAGGGATTTAAAGGAAATGATACGTGAAGGTCAATTCAGGGAGGATCTTTATTACCGCTTGAATGTATTCCCTATCCACAATATTCCACTACGGGCCAGAAAAAATGACATCCCCTTACTAGCACAATTTTTTTTAGAAAAATATTCCGCTAAAGCCGGAAAACCCTTTAAGCGTTTATCAAAAGATACCATTGACAAGCTCATGAACTATAATTTTCCCGGCAACATCAGGGAACTTGAAAATATAATTGAGCGTGCTGTAATAGTGGAGAATGGTCCAACTTTAAAGCCGGGAAGCTGGATACCTGAAAAAGATATTGTAGCTTCAACCAATGACTTTAAATCCTTTGAGGCCATTCAAAGAAATTATATTATTGAAGTGCTCGATCATACCAACTGGCGTGTCAGCGGGCCGAATGGAGCCGCAAAAATATTAAAGATGAAGGACAAAACCCTATTTGCCAAAATGAAACGTTTGGGCATTGAAAAACATGTTGGTTTAAAAGCATCACCAGATTGATTAATACGTTGAACCTTATTCATCATTGATTCTCAGTAAGAAAAAAAGCCGCCTCAAAAATTTTAGGACAGCTTTTTTCAAAGGTTTATCCGAAATGGCACCTAGAACTCAACTCATCGCAATAGTAAGACAAATAGCACAATCTATTTTACTACTGACTTCATAAATGATCTGATTTTTTTAATAATCGCTTCCCCTTCTTCTTCCAGGGCAAAATGCCCTGTGTCGTAGATATTGTAGTCTATTACTTTTACATCCTTTTTAAAGGCAGCTGCCCCGCTTTCCGGGAAGTATGCGTCATTTTTGCCCCATACAATCAAAAGCGGCGGTTGATGATCCCTAAGGTATTGTTGCCATTTAGGATATAGTTTCACATTGTTCTGATAATCATACCACAGGTCAAGATTTACCTTATGCGCCCCCGGGCGGGACATTCTGAGGTAATCCAAATGCCAGGTATCAGGATTTACGTTTTCCGCATTTTTGGTTCCGTGGGTGTATTGCCACTTTAAGCCATCTAATGTAAATGCAGGTAACAATACTTTTTCAGTTGCTTCACTTCTATTGGCCCAAAGGTCTCTAATAGGTTTCCATTCTTCTCCCAGACCTTCGTCATAAGCATTCCCGTTTTGATTTATAATAGCGGTAATCCTTTCCGGATGTTTTGTTGCTATCCTGAATCCTATAGGTGCCCCATAATCCTGGATCATAATTGCATAAGAATCCAAGCCCATTTTTTCTAAGAAAGCATCCATGGTATCGGCTAAATTATCAAAGGTATATTCATATTCTTCAGGAGAAGGAAAATCACTATTTCCATATCCCGGATAATCTGGCGCAACCAAATGATACTCATCCGCTAATTCATTCAATACTTTTCTGTATTGGTGGGAGGAAGCCGGATAGCCGTGTAATAATACAATAGTAGGGTTATCCGGATTTCCCGCTTCTCTGTACGCTATTCTAAGGCCATCAATTTTAATTTCTCTAAATTTCATTTTCTCCATGATTTAAGTTAATACTCGTGTCGATTTTGACTCAAAAAATGTTTAATAATATTATTTACCGAAAGTTCGGTAAATAATGACGACAAAAAATTTATATCTCTAAGTATCGATTTTCGATATTCTGCAACGTCTTTCCAAAGACTTTAGTATCGTCTAATGTCCTGGTAAGAATAAGGCTCCCCTGTATCTCAATCAATGTTTGCATCGCATATTCCCGGGCAGTTTCCGGGGATAATTGAAAGGCGATCCCCAGTTCGGTAAAAGTATCCAGCCATTCTTTCATACCTTCATAAATATTCTGCCGGAACAAATGCAGCCCGGTTTTCATGGAAAAGGCATTCAGGATACATGTTTCCTCCCCTTCTCCATACAATTTTCTGATTTGCAATAATCCGTTTTTAAGTCGTATAGACGGTTTATCTGCCGTATTTCTTAATGCGTGAAAAACATTTTCCCGAACCCATCTATCCAGATACATTAAAACCGATGCTGCCATCTCCTGTTTCCCGTCAGGAAACCTATGGTAAAGGCTTGCCTTCTTCAAGCCTGTTTCTTCGGACAATTCTTTTAGACTGGCGCCCTCATATCCCACAGAACGAAACACTTTGGCCAAACCGTTTATTACTTCTATGTCTAATACTTTTTGTGGTCTCATGGGGCAAATATAAAACAAATTTTATATTTTACCAAACGTTCGGTAATTATTGAGTGAATTAAATGATACGGCGCATGGCGAAAAATATGCTCTTGCAGGACTGTCTAAAGGAAATCTGGTCTATAACCACCCGGAAATACATGCCAGAGAAACAACCCCGATGTGCAGCAGAAATGCTATATTAGAAGATTTTCAGTTCGTGATTGATCATATCCGTGAATTCCCTACGGATGCTTTTGTCACACACGAGGTTCCTTACCTGGACATCCCTACGCATTTTGATCAATGGACAGATCCCAGCTCCGGGACCATAAAAGCTATGGTGAGCTTTAAATAAACGCAGGAATCCGGGATCGTAATGGAAATTCAGCTTGAAACACTTACTATCCATATAGCGTTATCAATAGGTTATTGATGATAGGCATTCGGTAGGGTTAGGAGGTAATCACCAAATATCCTTTATATCACATATCAATTCAAATTAATGTTACTCCGAAAGTTCACATAAAAGTTCCGAATCTTCCAAAAATGGGTTCGGGAGCTGTATCCTTCGGACTGTCTCAAAAAAGACAAGCCCCCGGGAGACCGGGACAATCGGGACTAAAGAGCGGGAAAAACGGCCATTAAAGCAATCCCTTTGACACCGGAAGTAGTTGGTTTAGCGGCTAACCCATTCCCTTGAGCCGCTAAACAGGTTACTTTGACGGCTAAACTGATTAGGTGGACCGCTTAACCAAATACGTTAACCGCATAACCAGTTGGTTTAGCGGCCTAACCATTCCCTTGAGCCGCTTAACCGGTTGCTTTGACGGCGTAACCATTCAGGTGGACCGCTTAACCAAATACGTTAACCGCAGAAGTAGTTGGTTGAGCGGCTTAACTATTCCCTTGAGCCGCTTAACCGGTTACTTTGACGGCGTAACCATTCAGGTGGACCGCTTAACCAAATACGTTAACCGCAGAAGTAGTTGGTTTGACGGCTTAACCATTCCCTTGAGCCGCTTAACCGGTTACTTTGACGGCGTAACCATTCAGGTGGACCGCTTAACCAAATACGTTGACCGCGGAAGTAGTTGGTTGAGCGGTCAAACCAATTGCCTGTGCCGTGTACACAAATGCAAAAGCGGCGAACTTAATCAAGTTCGCCGCTAACCGGGTTGCTTTAGCCGCTAACCCAAACCGGTTCGGTGTTGACGCATTCCCTTAAATGGCCCTATCCGGGCTTGCCGGGGAATAAAAGTCTCAGCAGTTTCCGCCACCGGAAATGCTTCCGGATGACCCGGGCAAGGACGATAAAGACCAGGACCGCTATGGCGATCAACCACCATCGTGGGCTGGTAGCACCGGTACGCTGTACGGCCCTGGCTTCGTACTGCCGGGCTTCCCGGGTATGGGTGCTGTCCCGCAGGTTGTGTTTTTCCTGTAAGGTATGGCTATGGTGTTGGTTTTGCAACGCATCATAAATATTTTGGAGTTGATCTAAAATCAAAAAAGTCCGCAAACCCATGATTTACAGATTTTTAAGTGATTTTGTTTTTTCAAAAAGCGGTCCGGACGGGACTCGAACCAAGCTTATAACAATCTTATAATCCATTTTTTATATTCACGTCTTTTCCCTACTCACCGGATTACTCACCACATTTATTCGGACGTTTGCTGCATATGCTATACAAAAATACTGGTAATTTTTGGAAGTTGAAAATAAGTACTATTTTTTTAGTTATCGATCCCCTATTTTCCATCTTGAACTTTGTCCTTTACATGGGAATATCCTAAAAAAAATTGAAACCGGATGACTTTAAGGTTTCCTTTTGCAGGTTTACATTTCCTTGATGGTCATTCTGTAGGCTTCCCTAAAAATGTAGGGAAGCCTACAATAAAGTTTCCCCTAGTTGTCTTAAGCTCGTGAAGCATTAATCCATAAACTAATGATAAAAGTGAATGTTGTAAAAAAAGGAAAGCTTACATTTAAGGGGAGGGGAGCAATAATTAAACAAATCTAAAATAGAACATTCAAAAAAAGTTTGAACATATTATTTTTAAAATAATTTTATATCACAGGTAATTCGTCTTTGACCTGATTCCAGAATACATTATCAAAAAGATATGCTGAGCCTATAATACTGGCTTCCTCAGTGTTTTCTATAACAGTCACAGAGACATTCTGATGTAGCCATTTTTTATAGATGGCAGGCAAAAAATAGTGATGAGCCTTTGCTATACTTCCTCCTATCACCAACAAATCAGCTCCGAACTTTTTCAGATACGGCATTAGAAACACATTTACATTTTCTGCGAATTCTTCAAAAATTCCCGTAGGATCTATATCCTTCAATTCTAGAAGTTCTTTGACTCCAATAATTTCATTTTTCCCGGAAAGTTCTTTATATCGAGAAAGAAACCATCTCGTGGAAAAATAATCGTCTGCTATCCCATCAAGAAAATCCTTATCCCACAGGTAGCCACCTTCGGGAACATTTTTTTCATGAACCATTGGAAGACCATTCTTAAGAAAAGTAGCCCCGAAACCGGTCCCAAAGGTTACAGCCACTATCCGCTGCCTGTTTGCGCCTTTATTTATGTAGATCGCCCCAATACCAAAAGAAGTAGCATCATTCAGAAAACGAATTGGTAATTCCTGGTTTAAAAACGACGGTAATTCGTTTAACACAGATACACCATAAAGTGATTCATACTTGTCATTCCTTTTAAAGAGGGCTATGCCTTCCTTATAATGGAATGGACCAGGTATAGCTATCCCCACACCTAAAGGCTGTTCATTTTTCAAAGATTCCAAGCTCTTATTAATCACATAAGCCCATTTTAGAAAAATTTCTTTCTTGGTGGCCTTACTGTTAACATCCCCACGAAAATAAGTTCCGGGAATGATTTCTGATCTTTCCATATCAACTGCAGCACTGCTAATATGACTTCCTCCTATATCTACTCCAATAGTTACTGGCATTTTGTGATTCCTTGTCGTTTTATTATTCCTTAAGTTATAAAGTAAGTTTTAACCATCTGTTTTCAAGAGGATTTTCGATAAGTGAAAAAGGTTTGTCATTTTGTGTTGCCCCTCTATTTTTATTTGGTTTGTAATCCATAATAAATGCCAACTTACCTTTGAAAACTACATACCTATGAGATACAGGCAATTAAAAATAGTAAACTACTTTTCTCTATTTCATCAAACTTTTTTGGGTGATTTTCATAAGCTGAACTTCACATGTATCCCTTCAGGGGTATTATCAAATTGTAGATAATACGTTTTCGAATAACTGTCCCAACTTGAGCCTACAGGAGAAATCTCCTTGCCCTCCGATTTTTCCAATACCACTCTTTGAGGTTTTGATGGAAGAAAGACACGTATGCTGTTTACCGTGTTTACCGGGCCTTTACAGGTAAATGTATATATCCCATTTCCCGATTGTTCGTCGGATATACGGGCTGCCGAAGCCACTACTGCAGGTTGCTTTTTATCATAGACATAATTAAGATCGTACAGAAATGCCTGTTCTCCGGGAACAACTGTTTTTTCCGTAAGCACAGGCAACAACGGATCAAATAGATCTACCACCGGACCATCAGAAAAATACATTGCTTCATTTACCCCCTCATCCATCACCGCAATAATTCTGTATGGTCCTCTTTGAAGAGCCATATTGTTCTTTAACAACAGTTTTTCGCCATCTTTTTCAAAGGCATGCTTTATGGTTTCCACAAAATTTTCATCCCCGCCTTTTTCCATAACAAACTCACTGGGATTTTTCCGGATCACGAAAACAGCACCTTTACCAACTTTATACCCCCCTTCACCGGCTTGTTCCGGAATCCCCAGATGTTTGAACAGGTTTTCCGAAGGAGTATTAAACTTTAGGTTGTTACGATTCCACCATTCCATTACTTCCTGATAAGGGTCATCATCTCTCCCGGTATAGATTATTAATCCTCCATTCCTTACCCATTTATTCAGGTTTTTATGAACGTCTTCGGAATGAGGTTTCATATTGGAGTAACTCATCACAAGAACTTTGATATCCTCCAATGTTTCTTTGTAGCCAAGGTTCTCCATATGTACGATTTGAACAGGAATGCCCCGTTTTAACAAAGGCAGGGTCTGTCCGTAGAAATTCGAAAACTGGGGATCATCAAAACCTTTATGAGTCGGGAACCTCTGGAACATCATGGAATTGCCCATTAGCACACCAATACTATTGGTACCATTTATCTTGTTACCGGATACAGGCATCTTAGTCAAAGCATTGATCATGACCTGCATTTGTGTGGAGTACTCGTGAGGAATTAACACTTGCTCATCGGTATATGCTACCCGATAGGGTCTCGTGTAAATACGTTCGGGCCATGGCATTACCTCGTAATTATTCACCCCTGGATAAAGCAATTGCGCGATAAAAGTAGCTTGATAGTTCTTTTTATAATCGTCCCAATCTTTTCTACGGTCTTCAATGGGGTCTGTTAGGAAAAATATCTTCCTACCTGTGGGGACCGTCATGGAAACCATAGAACCGTATTCCAGGAAAGCGTTCTCAAAGGTTCTTTCTTTAAGTATTCCGTTAAAATAAGTAGGTTCCCGAGAGGTACCTGTCCACACCTGCGCGATATAACCATCTATACCGGGTAAGGATGCCAGGCTGGCTTCCGGACTGACAATATTCCATGACGAATAATTGACCAGCGAATGTGTTGGAATGTAGACTTTAACATCCATTCCTTTTTCCCTTCCATATTTTTTTGCGTATTGTGAAACTTCATCTATGGTTTTGTAATATAAATGATATTTCAGCTTATTGGACAACCAGGTATTTTCCGCAGACTTATGCTGAGCCCTCCAGTTAAAACCATAAAAATCCCTCCATTCTTCTCTAAATGCTGTACTATACCCTCCTCTGGCCCAAAATTCGGGTTCCTCCAAATAAATGGAAGTTATTCCAGCATCTATAACCCTTTCAATCACCTGTTCCTTTATATAATTTATAAAACTCTTCTGTGGAACAATATAAGGCACGTTATGTCCATGCCAAATGGTATCCCCATCAATTTCCACCTGGCCTTCGTCAAAATGTTTATGACCATCCCACCGGCCCATAAAATAATCCTGATAGGCGCCCCAAGCAATTCCGGTCATGAAATGGGTGTTATATCCTTTTACACGCCAGGATTTTACACGATCTTCAAAGGCGGGTTTCTGTGTTTTATCCGACGGATTTCCGTTTACTCCGTAAATTATAGCCACGTCTGACCGGATGTCAATTTCTGGCATCCAGGGACTGGCGGTTTGAAAAACAGTTTTTTCCCTTTCATTACTGTCTTGTCCAATAATAGCATTCTGCGCCAAAACTGAACCTAAAAAACTATTAAGACAAAAGAAAACTGTTGTAAGTATTTTTTTTATAAACATTTGAATTACTTTTTTACACTATTTTGATTCATCGGCTTGAAGCTGGTATTTTTATGAAAAATATCAACGATAATCCTAACTTTTTAATTCTTAAATAAGCATTCATTCCCGTGTGGTACAGGCTGGTCTGGACCTGATCTATAAATTTTTATCAGGTTGGAAGGCCATAAACATTTTGTTAAAAGTATTAAACATCACCGCTACATCGGTCAAAGTAAACAATTCGATTCCTGTTTCTTCTTCAGGTTTTCTATAGATGGTGTTTTAGATTTGTTGTCTTCAATGTCACATCCACCCATCAATGGAATAGATATTAACCATCAGAATATTTTCGAATATATTCCTTTCGTTTAATCTTAAAGCTGAGGTCAAAGTTCTGTAGCTTTTATCAATTGGTTTGATTTAATCGTAAAAAGGGTCCGCCGGATTTTGGATTATATCCCGACGGACCGAAAATCATAATTATTCTCCTAACAAACGCCATTCTGCCAGTTGTAAGCCATCACTTCCATTATTTTCCTTGATATACAATCTATAAAACCTATATGTGGTTTCATTGGATATAGTAAATGTTTTGGTCTGGTACCTTTCGCCAAAGCTTTGATTTTCTCTGACATCTATGGCAGTCCAGTTTTCTTCGTCATCCGAACCGGCAAGTTCCCAGTTTTTAGGATCTCTTTCCTGTGCATCGTTGGCTGATGTCATTGTATACTCCGTCACTGCCTTTGCTTCTGTAAATTCCTGTTGCATCCAAAAATTGATATCTGGAGAAAAGCCTCCTACAAGAAATTTAGTATTGACATTCCCATCAATAACTTTAAACGAACCTTCCTCACCATTTGGCCCATCATTATTGTCCTTGCTTACTTTAAGGCTAGAATCTTCGGTAAAATCTTCAGGCCCTGAAGGAATGATTGCTTGGACTACAAGCAATCTCCATTCGCTTAACTGCATCGCATCACTGCCATAATTTTCCTCAATATGAATGCGATAATATTGATATGCTGTTTCATTTTCAAAACTGAATTCCCTCGTCTGGTTTCTTTCCCCAAAGGTGTGATTGGTACGTGTGTCAAGTATGACCCAATTTTCCATATCATTTGAAGCAACGAGTCTCCAATTCTTAGGATCACGATCCGGTGCATCATTCCCGGATGTAAAAGAGTATTTATTTATAACCATAGGGATAACAAATTCCTGTTGCATCCAGAAATCTATGTCTCCGTGAAATCCACCAACAAGAAATTTTGTGTTCGTATCACCATCTACCAACTTTGAGGATCCTTCCGATCCATCGGAGCCTCCACCATTTTCATGACTAACAGTTAATGTAGCCTCATCCGTCAGGTCTATTGTTTCTGAGGCAGGGTCGAAAGGATAGTTGAGATCAGGAAAATCCGCACGTGCCCGGAGTAGTTCTATTTCAGTCTCATCTGTCCAACCGAAAGCCGCTTCTGCCATGGATTGGAGATCCTTACCTGTTGCTCCACTAAAAAAATGGATTAGTTCTCCCAAATTAAGGTTCCTGGCATAAGAATCTCCATTTATCGGATATTTCTCCGAGAGGAGTCTAAAGAAATTACTAAATATACGCACTCCTTCATAATCTTCATAAAGAGGATAAAACCAGTCTCTGAACCAATAGGTATCTTCGGAAGGATACGAAACCGAAGCTGCCATAGCCTTGTCATAAATTCTCTGGGCATCACCTTCCATTTCCAGAATTCTATAAAGGTCGTATAGGAAAATATAAACGAACTGATCCTGCCATACTTCACTTACCGGTGCTCCTTTTACACCGTAAACGGAATTTTCTACAAGTTCTTCCATAATTAGTATTATCTTATCAGTATTGATCGTGTTCATTTCTTCACCTTCCAGGGAAAAATCAATCAGACTTTCAAAATCCAGTACGTCATCTAAAAATGTGGCATAATAATTATCCGCGTAAAGATCCTTATGAACTGCAACAAACAATCTGCTGTCATTATCTCCAAATGTCCCATAAGTGTTAAGTATATATTCCCAAGATTTACTTATGAAATCAAAAGGCCAGGTGATCTCCCTGTCAACTTCGCCACTGTAATAAATAGCCACATAACTATCAAAATATTGTCGTTTAAGATCCGAATCATGGTCATTCCATTCTTCGGATATTCCTCTGATAGGAGCTCCCGGCGGATCATTGTTTACTACAGAATCGGGTCGTCCTTCCATATCCAAAACATTATCGTCTGCACACGAAAACGGTAATGAAAACAGTCCTATAGCAATAACCATGTATATATATTTTTTCATGATATCGTTTTTGTTTAATAGTGTTATAAAAGACCTTAATTTTCAATTTTATTTTTCTCTCATCAAAATATTTTAGTTTAAAAGAGGCCTTCCCTTTTCAGATGAAGAACCAAATCAAACTATATCAAATCAAAATCTCACCAACCTGTATTCTGTATCAGATCCGGATTACTATTAAGCTCATCCTGAGGTATAGGCCACAGGTAATGTCTTTTATTGAATACACGCTCTTCGAAAATTACTTTATTGTAAAAATCAGCTTCGTCCGGGGCATTGATATCCATACTATGGAATGATCCTGCAAAGGTTTCTTCTGCTATTTTCCATCTTCGTACATCGAAATACCTTATACTTTCAAAGGCAAATTCAATTCTTCTTTCCTTGCGAATAGCCTCCCTCATAGCCTCCTGGTTCGAAGGCACTTCAAGGTCTGCAGAGCCATATTCGGGAATACCTGCTCTTTCCCTGATAAGATTTACATATTCCAGGATATCCGGGTTTCCCGGATCGTATTCATTCAATGCCTCGGCATAATCCAGGTAAATTTCGGCTAGCCTCATATATGGAATACTGCGTTCGCTGTTTCTCCAATCTCTGGGGGGAACATTCTTTCTTACAATATAGCCGGTAGGGGGATAATCATTTGCCCCTGCCTGCCTGCCTGAATTACCTCCGTACCAGGTAGTAGTTATGACATCTCCAAAGTTCCGGGTGATCCACAAACTGTTGTTATATGTAACTCCGACATAGAACCTCGGTTCACGATTTATCCATTGATTAAAAGTTGATCTTGTCTGAAAGTCAAAAGGTGCCTGAAAATCTGAAAATCCGGTTTCCAGGTATCCGGACCCAGGATCATCTATCGATTTTCCATTATTCATAAAATAAGCATCAACCATTTCCTGAGTAACACTAAGTCCACCGGCACCGCGAACTTCTGTCGGATACCCTAGGTGATATGGTGTACAATCGTAATGATAAGCAATACCACCACGAGGCCTTGAATAGATCATTTCTTCATTAAAATCATCATACATAACTTCCCGGCAGGATAAATACGGATTATAAGATCCGTCGTTATTATAAACTTTATAGAGTCTGAATGTATTGGGAGTAAATTCATCGATAAAAGTTTTGGCCGCATTAGCTGCTATCTGCCATTTGTTTACGTCATAACTTTGTGGAACAAGATTTTGTCCTTCGCCATTCTGCAAGGTGGCGTAATCCTGATTGCCATTAAATAAAGGACTTGCATAAAAAAGTAAGATCTTTGCCTTAATAGCCATGGCAAAAGGACGACTCATCCTACCAGCTCTATCTCCACTAAAAGCAACTCCTCGAAGTTCTTCTGCTCCTTTATCTAGCTCACTAACAATATAATTTACACATTCCTCTATGGTATTCCGCTGAAGTCCAAGTTCCGCCAGATTTGCGTCCGGAGCAATAGGTTCTTCTCCCATCAGGATCACAGGGCCATAGATTCGGATGAGATTGTAATAATAAAATGCCCTTAATACCCTGGCCTCTGCTACCAATCGTTTTATAATTTCCTCCGTACAATCCTGACATTGATCGATATTTTGCATAAACGTAGAAGCTGATCGAATGGCCCTGTAAAAATTAGACCACAAAGAACTCACATGTCCCGTAGTAGGATTCCAGTCTCCAATATTCAGGGCATTTCCCAAATGGAAAGACCATACATATTCTGCTTCATCAGACCCTCCTGTCCATGGACCTGAATTACTGGCGGTATATCTTTGATCCATCTCACTGGGTATGTGATCGTAAATAGCAGTCAGATATTCTTCTACCGTACTTCTCTTGGAGAAAGTCTCTTCGAATGTAAGACGGTCATCGGGAACCTGGTCCAGATAATCATCGTTACACGATACAGTAATTACCGCCAGCAATAGTATTATTATTTTTTTCATTGCTTTATCATTTAAAGTATTCATTCGTGTTGTTTTTATTTGCGCTGTTTTCATGATCTACCTTTTAGAATAAAACATTAACACCTATAGATATAACAGAAATATTGGGATATACACCACCGTTTGATTTTGGTGAATTATCCCCGGAGGAATTTAATTCCGGGTCCCACAAATCAAAACTGCTAAAAGTGAGAAGGTTGGTTCCTCTAAGGTAAAAGCGGATATTTTCAAGACTGATCTTATCCGCAATATTCTTAGGTAGCGTATATCCGATTTCGGCAGTTTTTAACCTTAAAAAATCTATATCTCTAATCCACCAGGTACTTTCCTGGGTGTTGTTGTTCTGCCCTAATCCCGTATCTCCATAGGATAATCTTGGATATAATGCATATGGATCATCGTTTTCGGGTGTCCACCGGTTAACTGCAACGGTATAAAGATTTCCAGTACCTCCACCACCGACAAACGGATGGATTCCAGATCTACCTAGCATAATATCAGCCTCGGCCTGGCCCTGAAAGAAAACACTAACATCAAATCCTTTATACTCACCGGTGATTCCGAAACCATAGGTCAGGGCGGGAACATCTCCCTGACCGATCTCTCTCTGATCATAAGAATCGATTTGTCCATCCCCATTCAGGTCCTTATACTTAACATCTCCGGGCATGATCTGTCCGAACTGATCGGGGAAGTCATTGTCATCAGGCGTAATGAAGCCATCATTATTTGTATCATCTGCCAGTGTATACAAACGTTCGGCTACATACCCAAACCTCGCAAGTAATGGTGTACCCCGTCGGTTCTGCCATTCATATAATTGTTCTGGCTGACCGTTTTCAATAATCTCATTCCGGTTATAAGAAAAATTTCCTCGAAAACCCAACCGGAATTTCCCGAAGTTCTGATTGTAAGTTACGGAACCGTCAAACCCCTTATTTTCAACTATGCCAAGATTTCCATAAGGATCCGTTGTCAAGCCTATATAATTCGGAAGATCCCCTCTCTGAAGAAATGCTCCTTCGGTGCGTTCTTTAAAGAGGTCAAAAATAATCTGGAGCTTACTTTTGAACATATTCAATTCAAAACCAAGATCCTGTTTTCTGGATTCGGCCCAGGTTACATCTACTCCATAATAAGTTTCTCGTATCCCAGGAGTAAATTGAATACTTTCGCCATAATCAAATCCATAGTCATTATTTCTTTCTACCCGATTCAAATAGGAAAATCTTCCTGCTCCTGAATCAGCCCCTACTAAACCATCAGAATATCGGATTTTAAGATAGTCAATCGATTTAGTTAAAGGTTCAAAAAACTTTTCATTAGAAACTACCCATCCCACTGCAATTGAAGGGAAAAATCCATAACGATTTTCAGGAGCAAAGTTTTCGGAACCGTTATAACCGGCGTTTACCTCAAAAAAATAGCGGTTATCATAACTATAAGTTGCACGCCCGGCCAGTCCTTGATTTCTGAATGGTATTGACTCCGTGAAATCATCTGCAAAAGCATTTACATAGTCTGAGCGGTTGAAAAGCAGTAGTCCACTTACGCTGTGCTTCCCGAAATCGCGATTGTAATTAAAACTCGTTTCCAGATAGAACCTGCGATTTCCTCCATTATCTCTGCCATATCCAAGGAAATTTTGACCTGTATAGGTTTCATTCAATAAAAGTTCCCCATCTTCAGTATATGGAAAGTTCTGGTCTACAAAATATGTATTTTCTCTTTTTGATCGTGTAATAAACTGCTCATTATAAGAATCAAAGGCGAACATCCCGGACCAGGATAATCCTTCGGTAATAAAACTTAATTGCTGATCGATTCGAAGATTTGAATAGATCTGGTTTTTATTTTCATTTCTGTATCCTCGTTTTGCAACGTCGGCATAGGGGTTTCTGAGTCCGCCGTTTGAACTTTTCCCGGGAACATAACCGCCCGGATATAAAACTGGATACTCCACGGGCGGGGCTTCCATTGCAGCACTGAAAACACTCCCTACCCCCGCCCCCGGATAGGTTCCTTCCGAGAGATAGCCCTGGATTCCAACATTTACTTTAGTAGTTTTGGTAATGTCCAGGGTTAAATTGGAAGTAAAGTTATATCGCTTAAACCGGGTATCGGAATCATAGCTTTCCAGTCCGTCAGTGACAAACAATCCGGTTTCATCATAATATCCCAATGAAACATAATACACTGCATCCTCAGCGCCTCCCGTTACATTTACCGATGCTCTGCGGTTCCGTCCGAAGTCCTTAAAAACCGCATCCATCCAATCGACATCAGGATAGAGAAACTTGTCAGTTTTATTTACTGTATTCTCTATATAGGTTTCAGAATATCTGGGCTCCTGTCCCCTTGTTATCAAGGCTTCATTGGCCAGGTGCATATACGTTTCTCCATCGGCCAGATCGGGCATATTGGTAAACGAGGTCCATCCTTCATTATAATCGACTGAGACTTCCGGTTTTCCTATTTTGCCCCTTTTTGTCTCAATAAGAATCACGCCGTTTGCTCCCCGGATACCATAGACAGCAGTTGCCGAAGCATCCTTAAGAATTGTGAAGGAGGCGATATCCCGTGGATCTAAATTATCCAAGGAACGTTGTACCCCGTCTACGAGTATTAACGGCCCCGCATTCGTAAAAGTTGAAATACCCCTTATCCAAATATCGGCTCCATCATACCCAGGCAAGCCGTCACGTTGTACACCGGTTAAACCTGCTACCCTACCGGCAAGCATGGTGCCTATATTAGCTACCGGCTGTTCCAGTTCTTCTGCTTTGACGGAAGACTGAGCTCCTACCACGCTGATTTTCTTTTGTGTTCCATACCCTACGAGTACAACCTCATCAAGCGACTGAACATCGTCTTCCATTTGAATGTCGATCTCCGTTTGGTTACCTACGGTCACTTCCTGAGTACGCATCCCCACATAGGAAAATATCAGGACCGAACTCTCTCCATCCACTTCTATCGTATACTCTCCATCAAAATCGGTCTGCACTCCATTAGTCGTGTTTTTTTCCCTTACGGAAACACCGAGTAGGAGCACTCCATTACTGTCTTTAACTGTACCTGTAACAGTCCTAGAATCTTGTTGAAAGCTGCTTGCTAAAACGTTTTTGCTATTGCCTAACAAAAAAAGAACAAAGATCAATAAACACTGAAAAGTCCTTTTGCGATGACATGCAGTTTTCCTTCTGCATTTTTCGTATGCAGAATTCAAAATATTAAATTTTCTCATTAAAGTGTGGTTTTGATTAGTTAATATATTTTTAACATTTAACGAATATACTAAAACGATTTAGTATATTTGATTTAATTTCATAAAAAATTAAACATATCAACATAATATACTTTATAAAATATCAAAACAACACTTAAATTGGTATTAAAAAATCATTTTCATATTTTAATAGCAAAATTAACAACTACATAATTAATGAAATATAACGCAATTTTTATCATAAAATAATACAAAATAAAGTAACTAGAAAGAACCTAAATTACAACCTCCCTTACATATAGCTTTTGTTTATGTATTCCCATAATAGAAATTAGTGAAAAATCAATATAATATTTTACAAAGAAGGTTGGAGGATTTGTAGCCTTACCCTTCTCCAGGTAGGCTTTATCTGGATCAATCTCAAAAGTTGTGGGGAAATTGGCGTAAAGGTTCGATCTTTGCAAAAACACACACCTTGGACAATTATCTTGACTTTATAAAAATGGTCTTGCCCTCTTTTCTGGTTGACCACTTTGATTTGATAAAAAGCGAAAAGCATGGTGAAGTAATGCATCTTTATTTTGAGGAGCGCAACACCCCTCCAAAAGAGAACTCTTTCGGTCGATTAATGTCTAAGGGCTTCCATAAAGAGATTACCATCCAAGATTTTCCCTTACGAGGACATCGTGTTTTTTTACATGTTAAGCGCAGGAGATGGTTGGATCAGGATAGTGGAAATGTAATTGAAAGAGATTGGAATTTGGTAGCGCAGGGCACTCGTATGACAAAGGAGTTTGCTGCTTTTTTAAAAGAAATTAGTCGATACTAAGGCTTCAGACTTCCATACTATTGGATTTTTCTATGGCGTAAACGGGAAGAAACTCCAACGTCAATATAAGGATTACATGAGTGATTTTATGTCCTGGAATCAGAAGTCACATGC
>NZ_JBRKIT010000006.1:0-15520 GCF_052983395.1 Sinomicrobium halophytocola | reverse complement strand
GATACGGTCATGGATAAGATCACTGACGATATATTGGAGCTGATAGCGGCCTATACCACGGGAGAGATCGGGGCGGATGAATTCCGGACCTTGACATCATGGATAGAGGAGAGCGAGGAGAACAGGCGTGCCTTTAAGTCTTACCTGTATGCATACAAGACATGGCAGAAGGCCGGCTTTGAGGATAACCTGGATAAAGGAGCCTCCTGGGACCGGCTGATTTCCAGACTGGAAAAGCCGTTCGAACCTGTGCAGGTACATAAACAGCCTGTGGATCACCCCGGGAAGCCACGCTTTATTTCCCGGTATATAAAATATGCAGCAGTAGCAGTTATCCTGCTATTGTTGTCCATAGGATTCATCTTTAAAGAAAGCATTTTTAACGGTTCTTCGGTTAAGGACACGGAGATGGTTACCCCGATTACCTCCGGAGGGAATAAAGCGGTCCTTACCCTGGAAGACGGAGAAGATATAGTTCTTGAGGAAGGCCGTCCATACACTACAGGCAAAGCGAAAAGCAATGGCAAACGTCTGGTGTATAGGGAGGGGGCATCGGTTTCCGAGGCGGAGACAGTGTATAATTATCTAACAGTTCCGAGAGGGGGGCAGTTTTACGTACAGCTCTCTGACAGTACGGGGATATGGTTGAACTCGGAGACCCGGATAAAATACCCTGTATCGTTTGCAGAGGGCCGTCCCCGCGAAGTGGAGCTGGTCTACGGGGAGGCTTATTTTGAGGTATCTCCTGCTGCCAGACACGATGATACGCCCTTCAGGGTACATACCCGGGAACAGGTGGTAGAAGTGTTGGGCACGGAATTTAACATTAAGGGTTATCGTGAAGAAGGCCGGGTGTTGACCACTTTGGTAGCGGGGAAGGTCAGCGTAAGCAATGGGGCTTTAACAAGGACAATTTTTCCGGGGCAACAGTCCGTAGTAGAGGATGGTAAGGAAACTCTGGAGGTAACAGCAGCAAATGTAACCAACGAGATCGCCTGGAAACACGGCGAGTTCAGGTTTGAGGATATGAGGCTGGAAGCGATGTTGCGTATTCTTTCGCGCTGGTATGACCTGGAAGTGAAGTTTGATGACGCCGGTAAAAGGGATATGATATTTTCGGGGGTTTTGAAGCGTTCGGAGAGTGTCACCGTTTTGCTGGAGAAGATAGAGCGTGTAGGCGGGGTGAGTTTTCAGATAAAGGATAAGAAGATTCTTGTTGTAGGATAAAACTTAGACAGATTCTAAACAGGTAAATAAAAGCAATAAAAAATAAATGAAATACCCATGCTAAAGTTTCCTTTAACACAAACAGGCATAAATATGGGTGCTCCATAGGACCATTGAAAAAATAATAGAAAATATACACTATGAAAACAACCAGTCTTTTTTTAAGAAAGATACTGCATCTTTTGATGAGTACCGGAGTAGTATTAGCCACATTAGTAGCCTGTAATAATGATGATTTGATGAAGAACCCGGAAGTTAACCGGGAAAAGGATACTATCGTTAAGGAAAAAGAGAACGATACTATTGTTGAGGAGAGCAAACCCAGGTCACCTTTAAGTGTAGTATACATAGAAACTAAAAACAGCCTGCTGACCAATGTAGACTGCATTCGTATGGAAGACGGAAGCCCGGCCTTTGATATAGCGGTCATATTTGCCGGGAATATCAATTTGGATGCCGAAGGGAAGGCCGAAGTGAGATTAAATCCTGCTGTGACTAATCTCCTGGAAAATAATATTACTCATGTAAGACAACTCCAGGAAGCCGGGATCAAGGTGTTGCTGAGCATTCTGGGAAATTGGGACGAGGCAGGCTGGTCCTGTTTTGAAAGTTATGAAGATGCCAAAGCCTATGCCGCAAGGGTCAGGGACGTGGTGGAAAGGTACGGACTTGATGGTATTGAGATTGACGATGAGTATTCCAAATGTCCCGATCAGAGCAACAACAGGTCATTAATATGGGCCTGTCATGCCATTCGGAAAGCTATGCCTGATAAGATTATAGCCAAAGCCCTGGGCGTTTACGGGCATGGGGCCCGGGAAGACCTCTCATATAAGTATAATGGTAAAAAGCTTTCCGACCTGCTCGATTATGGGTGGACCATGTCTTACTGGGCAGTTTCGAAAGCCGAAATAAATAATTACCTGGATAACGGGTTCTCCAAATCGCAACTGGGAGAGGGTATTGCGGTAAACCCGGATGCCGGTGCGAACAGCACCCCAAAAGTCAGTGCTGTTAAGGCCGCCGAATATGTGATAGATAATGACCTGGGGGTTCTTATGTTCTTTGAATTGAAATACAATTCCAATGGCGGAAATTATCTTACAGATGTATTTGATACGCTTTACGGACAACAAATCAGGATTTGCCCGGATGGCCTGAAAAACAGTAGCTACGGAAATTAGGAAGTTGACCTGGCTGTTTTGCTGTTGAAACTTCTGGGTTGATTTTTATCACTTGTTTTTGCCCATTTGTAATATCTGTAATGGAAGATGCGGTCATGGACAAGATCACGGTCATAATTTATGGTTCGGGTCACGTATATCTCGGGGAGATCATGGAAAACCCGAACAGTTTCTTCAACATTATTCACGTTAAAACCACTAAATGACAAGAAAAATTATGCGCCGGAAAACTCATTTTATATCTGTAAGAGAGCTTAAATCTTTACGCTTATTTTCAGTGATTATGTTATTGTTGTGTATGTTCTATCACGTGGCAGCAAAAACATCGAACAGCAATACCCTGATTGTGCAGGATGAAGTTCAAGAGACAGTCACTGGTACGGTCACTGATAAAAGTGGCACTCCTTTGCCGGGTGCATCGGTTGTAGTTAAAGGCACAACCACGGGGACTGAGACTGATTTTGACGGAAATTATTCTATAGAAGTCCCCTCAGATGCAACACTGGTATTCAGTTACCTGGGGTTCACCACAGTAGAAGAACCTGTAAACGGAACGTCTTCTGTAGATGTAAGCCTGGAAGAATCGGCCAGCCAGTTGGAACAGGTAGTTGTCATCGGATACGGGAACCAGAAGAAAGGAGCGGTAACCGGGGCGGTTTCGTCCATTTCGTCTGAAGAAGTCACTGCACTTCCCGCTCCCAGTTTTACCGAAGCCATGCAGGGGCGTATGCCGGGCGTGCAGGTCACGAATAATGGTGCTCCGGGAACGGATCCCATCGTCCGTATCAGGGGGATCGGCTCAGTCAGTTTTCCAGCCGATCCACTGTATGTGGTAGACGGTTATCCTGCGGGGTCATTAAAAGATTTTGACAATAATGATATAGCATCTATTTCGGTCTTAAAAGATGCCAGTGCAGCCGCCATATACGGATCAAGGGCGGCTAACGGGGTGGTTTTGATAACGACCAAGAAAGGAAGCTATACCGAAAAACCGGATGTGGAACTTCGCTCATATGCCGGTTTTTCACGGGTCACTAAAAGATTGAATTTGCTGAACCGCGAACAGTACATGCAATATGGGAAAATGCTCCTTGGAAACGCCGGAGCACCTTTCCCCAGCAGGTGGGATAACATGGATAAACCCATCTACCAGGGAGCCGGTCAGACCTATGCACAGACGGATACTGATTACCAGGATGCATTATTCAGGGATGGTTTCACAACCAATCACTACCTGGGCCTTAGAGGGGGCGGGGAAAAATCCAGGTTCTTTTCGTCTTTCGGATATTTTAAGCAGGAGGGTAGTATCATCGGAACAGGATATAAACGCTATAACGTAAGGATCAATTCGGATCATGATATCTATGACAGGGTCCATATCGGCCAGACCCTTACCGTGTCCACAGGCAACAGGCGAAATGAAGCCGTTTCGGGAGGCAGGTCGTTAATACAACATACCATTAGGGGAGTTCCCTATATCCCCATCTACGACCCAACCGTAAACGGAGGGTACCGGGCGCCGGATGCCGCCGACGCAACAGACCCGGATAATCCGGTCCGTGCCGCATTGATGGACCGCAATACCGACAGGAATGTAAGGATCTTCGGTACGGCCTCGATAGGCGTTGATATTACCGATGACCTGAAATACAAATTTATTGCAGGGGTAGATTGGTCCTACAACAGGAACAGCATTATTTTACCTATTTATTTTGACGGTTTCAGGGGCCGGGAAAAAAAGGAGGTCACAGATACGAGGGATACGTCAACAGGAACTTATTTTTCTAACCAGTTGAGCTATAAAAGATCTTTTGGAGATCACAATGTTGATGTGATAGCCATAGCCGAAAGACAAGATAATAAATACAGTAGCCTGAGCGGCTCCGGCCGTCTCGACAACAATAAACTGGATATCCTTACCGGTGCCACAGACCCGATCCTGAACAGTTCCAAAGGTGCAAATACCATTTATTCCTATGCCAGCCGTCTCAATTATGACTTTGACGGGCGTTACTTGTTCAGTGCCTCGATCCGGAGAGACGGTTCTTCCAGATTTGCCGGGGGTAAAAAATGGCAGTCATTCCCGGGAATCTCTGCGGGCTGGAATATAGCTGAAGAATCGTTTATGGCAAACTCCGGGATCTCTGAGCTAAAACTCCGCGGAAGCTGGGGAAAAGTAGGTTTTGAAGGTATCGGAGATTACGAAAGCCAGGCGGGGATTCAGAAAAATACCACGGCACTGTTTGGCGATGAAGTATTCCAAGGGGCTTATTTCGACAAACTTGCCAATGGCGAACTGGAATGGGAAGTCACTACCATGGTCAATGCCGGTGTGGATATAGGTCTTTTCAATAACAGGATGCAATTTTCTGCCGAATGGTACAACAGGAAGACCGACAACTTAATACTTGCCGTCCCCCTTCCTTCTTCCGCCGGGTATGCCGGGAGCACACTGGCCAATATCGGGGGGATGAAAAACTGGGGCCTTGAATTTCAGGGAACTTACTATTCAAACTACGATAACGAATTCAAATGGGATGTTTCGGCCAACCTGAGCTTATACCGAAACAATATTGTCAGCATGGCTACGGAAACTTCAACACTCTTTGCCGGGCAGAACTCAGATACTGGCGGCTTTGATATTACCCGTACATCGGTCGGAGACCCGATACAGCAGTTTTACGGATGGCAGGTGGAAGGTATATTCCGGAGCCAGGCCCAGATTGACGACTATAACAGCAGGAATCCCAATACGCCCTACCAGGAAAATGCAGCCCCCGGAGACCTGATCTTTAAAGACAATAACGACGATGGCACTATCACTCCTGAAGACAGGGCTATCATCGGTAATTTTATACCTGACTTCACCTACGGGATCAACTTTAATGCCGACTATAAGAACTTCTTCTTTAATATGTTCTGGAATGGCGTTCAGGGCAATGATGTATATAATGCTGCTAAAGTATACCGGGAAGGCGGACTCCGGTTATTCAATGCCGATGTTGCCGTTCTGGATGCCTGGACACTACAAAATACAGATACTAACATCCCCCGTATGATCAATGCGGACCCCAACGGGAATACACGTACTTCGGATCGATTTATCGAAGACGGATCCTATCTGCGGTTACAAACCGTTAAGATCGGGTACAGAATACCCGAAGAATGGCTGTCGCGCAATGGCAACAGGTTTATTTCCGGGCTCGAATTTTATCTTTCGGGGAGCAACCTGTTAACCATTACCGATTATTCGGGTTACGATCCCGAGATCGGATCGAGAAACAGCAATTTACTGACTCAAGGTATTGATTACGGACAATACCCCAGACCCAGCACCTTCCTTATCGGATTGAATGCCAAGTTCTAAATCAAAGGTTAACAGTTCAAAAAAAAGTTTAGACAGATGAAAAAAATAATCGCCACATTTCTCACAATCACCTTGCTTTTTACAGTCGGTGCATGTAGCTATGACGATCTGGACAAGACCGATCCGAACCAGTTGGCCGTGGACACGTACTACCAGAATGAAAGTGAATTGAATTCGGGCTTATATGCTATGTATGGTGTTATGTCCGGAGGCAACCTGTTTTCTAGGTATTATTGGTTCTTTAACGATATAAGGGCCGATGAGGTAAGTTCGGGCGGAGGGCAATTGGCCGCTGAATTCAACCAGGTGCTCAACGGCGCTCACGATGCTTCCAATCCGGTCAATACGGGCATGTGGAGAGGGTTATACCAGGTCATTCACCGGGCAAACATTATTATTAATAAAGTTCCTGAAGCAACGGAAGTGGATGAAAGCATCCGGAAAAAGATCATTGCGGAAGCACGTTGTGCACGGGGGTGGGCTTATTACGAGTTGGGAACAATCTGGGGGAGGGCCCCCATATACCTCACTTATGTCACCGATTTTTCGGAAACCAATCCCTTGAGTTCCCGGGGAGAAGTCCTGGGCCAGGCTGTCGAAGACCTTACGATAGCTTCCGAAGGTCTCAGTTTCAGCAAAAATGAAGACGGACGGATGTCCAAAGGCACAGCCCTGGCCTTATTGGGGCGGGTATATATGTTCACAGGAGATTATACCAAAGCCAAAGATGCTTTAGATCAAATCGTAGCTTCGGGAAATTACGCGCTGGTGGATGAATACGATGATAATTTCCAGGAAGAGAACGAATACAACAGCGAATCGGTGTGGGAGATCGGCTTTGCAAAAATAGGGGCTTATGACTGGTCAGACACCGGGGACGGAACAGGTAATGAAGCCAGCATCCATTCCCAGGAATATTCGGCCTATGGCTGGAGAAATATTATCCCTTCCCAAAAAATGCTGGATGAATTTGAAAGACCGGAAAACGGGGCTGAGAAGAGAGATCCCCGCATGGATAAAAACCTCTATTTCGTGGGTGATACCTTCAATAACGGAACGGAGGTCATCGAAAGTAGTAATATCAAGGGAAGTGCGCTGATATATAACGGTAAGGAAATGAAAATAAGCTGGAGAAAGCATTCCGCTATGTATAAAGTGAATCCCGGCGGATATTACGAATCCGGCATCAACCACAGGGTGATCCGGTATGCGGAAGTGCTTTTAAACCTTGCTGAATGCGAACTGGAGGCCGGAGATCAGAATAAGAGTGTGGAATACCTGAACATGATAAGACAAAGGCCCTCGGTAAACATGCCTTTATACCCAACATCAAAATACCCAACGGGGACCAAAGATGAGATATTTGCTGCTATCATGCATGAAAAAATGGTAGAACTGGCCAATGAACAGGTCAGGAACAGGGACCTCCTGAGATGGAGGGCCCAGGGAAAATTAAAAGAAGAGCCTTTGGACTACTATACGGACAGACACCAGTTTGTGCCAATCCCCCAACAGGAAATTGACAATAATGCCAAGATTACGGAAAGTGACCAGAACGCTGGGTATTAGATAATGAGAAGAAACTAAAAAACCAGAGGATTTGATTTTGCAGCTAATAGAATAACTCAAGACGAGTTAAATAAGTGAGCTAAAAAAAAGGAACAGATGAAAAACCTAATCATTTTTACAGCAATCAACCTCATATTACATTCTTGTAATACAACACCAAAAGAGATCTCTGCTCCCAAACTCGTAGGCCCTGTAACCTCGGAAACCCAACTGGCCTGGCAGGAGATGGAACTCAATGCCTTTATTCACTTTACCACCAATACCTTTACCGGGAAGGAGTGGGGTTACGGCGACGAAGACCCTTCGATCTTCAACCCTTCGGAAACCGATGTGGACCAATGGATCACTACGCTGAAAGAGGCCGGGATCAAAGGTGTTATTCTAACGGCGAAACACCACGACGGCTTTTGCCTGTGGCCCAGCCAATATACAGAACACTCCATAAAAAACAGTCCCTACAAGGACGGCAAGGGCGATCTGGTCAAAGAAGTTTCCGAAGCCTGTAAACGTCACGGGCTCAAATTCGGGGTCTACCTTTCTCCCTGGGACCGGAACCGGGCCGATTACGGGGAAGCTTCCTATATCGAGTACTACCGCAACCAGCTTAAAGAAATTTTTACCGCTTACGGCCCTGTCTTTGAAATGTGGTTTGACGGCACCAATGGCGGAGACGGTTACTATGGTGGTACCCAGGAAATCCGCAACATCGACAAACAAACCTATTACAACTGGCCTGCCACTCTCGACTTGGTACGCGAGTTGCAACCTTGTCCCCAAGTGCTCTTTTTCAGCGATGGCGGGCCGGATATCCGCTGGGTTGGTAATGAAAAAGGCCTGGCCGGAGAGACCAACTGGAACACCATCTCCAACGATACCCTCTATGCCGGTAAGGAGGGGATCAATGAATTGCTGAACACAGGTTCCGAGAATGGGAACCAATGGATCCCTGGCGAAGTGGATGTCTCTATCCGTCCGGGATGGTTTTATCACGAGGAGGAAGATTCCCTGGTAAAATCTGCCGAAAGGTTGTTTGAGATTTACCTCACTTCCGTAGGACGTGGTTCCAACCTGCTGTTGAACGTTCCCCCGGACCGGAGAGGCCTCATCCACGAAAACGATGTGGCCGCCCTCAGGGCCTGGCGAAAACTGATCGACGATACTTTCCGAACCAATCTGGCTGCCAATGCCCCCGCAACAGCCACCGCTTACCGGGGAGGCTTGCCCGATTATGCAGCTGCCTGTGTCACTGATGGAAATAAAAGCACCTACTGGGCTACGGATGATGGGGTTACCACGGCATCCGTGGAGATCGGCCTGGAGAAAGAACAATCGGTTTCTTATATCCTTATACAGGAATATATCCCCCTGGGGCAAAGAGTAAGATCCTTTACTGTAGAAGCCCGACAGGGAAATAGCTGGACAAAGATTGCCGAAGGTACCACTATAGGTTATAAGCGCATACTTAAAACTAGACCGCTCAACACAAGTCAAATACGGGTAAACATCACCGATGCCAGGGCCTGTCCGCTGATCTCCAATATTGAGGTATACTAAGAAACTGTCTTCTAAATTTTGTTTTTGGTCCCGATAGTTCGGGACGATAATTGCCGGGCGTATAAAAAAGGTCCGGGAGACCTTTTTAGCGAAGGGGCTGGCTGACGTGCGGACACCAAAACAGGTGTCTGCTCCCGAACCCGTAGGATCTTCGGGAGCAATGGGGCCTTAACAAAGACAATTTTTCCGGGGCAACAGTCCGTGGTAGAAGATTGAAAAGCAGGTATAGGGGTAACTGCGGTAAATGTAACCAAACTTTAAAGAGAGGTGACTTTTAGAAGAAAACCTCAAAATCGGTATAGTGAATTATATATAACCTTAAATAATTGTATGATGAAAACAAAATGGATTTTGGGACTGGTAATCTTTACGGGTCTTTTCGGGAGTTGTGATTTTCCTCTGGCGGGAGGCGAGCCTGGAGAAGCCGAACCGGACAGCAATGCCGTTAAAGACGGGCCTTTAAGTGTGGTATATGTGGAGGTGAATAACCATAACCTGCTCAATGTGGGGTCATATACACTCGAAGAAAGCGGAGCACAGTATTTTGACATGGCCATGATCTTTGCATCCAACATCAATTATGATGCAGACCGGAAAAAAACAGTGCTTTACCATAACCCCAATGTAACAGAGGTATTGAACAATAAAGAAAAATACATCAAGCCTTTGCAGGACAAGGGGATAAAAGTCTTGCTGTCAATATTGGGGAACCACCAAGGTGTAGGGTTTGCCAATTTTACCAGCCGTGCCGCCGCAAAAGACTTTGCCCAGCAATTGAGAAAGGCCGTGGAAGATTACGATCTGGACGGAATCGACTTTGACGATGAATGGGCAAAATACGGTACAAACGGCCAACCGGTGGCAAATGACAGTTCTTTTGTGATGTTGGTACAGGAAACACGTAAGTTGATGCCAAATAAAATCATAAGCCTATATGATATTGGCGAAGCGGCCCAGTATACCGAATGGAATGGCACCCGTGTTGGTGAGTTGATCGATTACAGTTGGCAGGCGTATTATGGTAGTTATGGTGCTCCTAGGATATCGGGACTTGAGGATAAAAACCGATTGGGCCCTGCAGCGGTTTGGATCAACCGACAACCTTATGATCCACTTGAAGCGGCAAACCTTGCCCGACGGACAATGGATGATGGTTACGGGATTTTCCTGCAGTATGATCTGAAACAGGAAAACGCGTCTTCGTATCTGTCGGCCATAGGACAGGAACTCTATGGAGAGAACGTAATCCTTTCCGGCGAAACCTATACTAAGGAATAGTTATAGCTGATTATCATAACAAAATGTTTTTACAACCGAGGACGGAGAAAGGCCCGTCCCTTGGTATAGATGTGATAAGAGATGATTTGTAAATAAAATTATACTCGAAAACACTTTTTGTTGAAAAAAGAAAAACCCCGTTTTTTGGCACTTTGGCCAGTTTTCGGGGTTTGGTTTTTTCAATTCACAAATTAACCTATTGAGTTATTTTAGCGAATGAGCCAGCCGGCGTAAGGGTGTTTTTGGCTTCAATCAATCTTTTTTAAACATACTTTTAATCACCTGAGTCTGTTGTTTATTATCAAGTTGATGTAATTCCATTACAGTTACTTTAGTTTCTATAAACTTTCAACAATAGGTTATTAAGCTATTGAGTTATTAAGTATTGACTAAATAACCAAATAACCCAATAACTTTGGCAATTTCATTGCCATTTCTAACCTCTCGACTTTCAAATCCAGAGTGGTTTAGTGTGCATTCTTCCTGGCTTCTTCCTTCAGCTTTTCATCGGCTATAATAGCGATCTCTACTCTTCGGTTTTTGGCCCTGCCATTTGCTGTGCTGTTGTCGTAACGGGGTTGGTCTTCACCGTACCATTTGGTGGTAAACCGGCCCGGGGAGATTCCCTGGTTTACGAGGTAATCGGTTACAGATTCTGCCCTGTGCCGGGAAAGGCCTGAATTATATTCTGCCCTTCCGGTATTATCGGTATGTCCTTCCACGAGAATAAGCGTGTGAGGGTATTCCTTAAAAATACCGGCAAGTTTGTTCAGGGTTGCTGCAGATGCCGGATTAAGGTTGTATTTGTTCGTAGCAAAATACACCCCGCTTTTCTCGTCGAAGGTTACATTGATCCCTTCTCCTGCCCGGGTCACTGTCGCCCCGGGAATCTCTTCTTCGATACGTTCGGCCTGGCGGTCCATACGGTTACCGATATATCTTCCGGCAACACCCCCTACAACAGCCCCGATAAGGGCTCCGAGGACAGAGTTCTTTTTATCCCCTACATTATTTCCTATAATACCGCCAATGGCAGCCCCTCCGGAAGCCCCTATCGCGGTTCCTTTGTCCCTGTTACTGGCATTCCTGACGGCGTCACACCCTGTTGTAAGAAGGGTTATGGCCAGAAGGCCGGCTCCTAATTTTCGCAATGAAGTTTTCATCATAATTGTCTTATTATATTTTTACTCGATTTAATTTTGAAGAATTGATGACCATGGTCACGGATTCTCCTTCCGTTTTTAAAAATAATTTTTGATCTGATCCTGCCTCTCCGTAAACCTTGTGTAAACCTTTGCAGCCTCCATGGTTAAATGTCGGCCACAAAGGACACAAAGAATGATAAGTAGGTCAATCATTAGAGTTTAAGTAAATGTAATTCGGTTATTACAAGTTATCAGGGAGGGATCTCATTCATACCGGAAGTATTATCACCAGCCCGATTTTCTGCGTCCAATAAATTTTTATTGTAAATAAGAGTTCTCAACAAATCTATTTTGCTTTCAAGAATCATATCGTATTGCCCCGCTGTTTATTTTCTTTTGAATTATCTGTATTCCAATAATCCAATAACACCAAAATCTTTTTTTGGTCACATGGAGTGACTTTTTTTTTAAGAAGGTGTTTCATTAAGTGAAAAAGAGTAAAAACATAGACTATACGAACAGGAGCTTTTTTAAGTATAACCAGTATCCGTGGGGTACAAACTTGATTTTAACCGATGTTCCTGGCTTGCTGAAGAGATAAAATTCGGACAGCCTCTTAGTCACCCGTTTTTCGTTTTTGTAATATATATAATACAAGAGAGTAAATAAAGAATAAAACTCATATAGTTTCTTAAATTTTATTAAAAGTCAAAATTATTCGGCATGGTAAAAAAAATAATTATAAACAATATGATTATTATGATTGCTTTCGTAATCGTTTCGTGTACTGAAGATGATGACGGGGGAAATAGAATAACAGGAGTTATCATTGGTTTCTGGGATTTGGATTACTATGTGGAAAATAGTGATCTGATAGAAGATATTAAGTGTAATGGACAGTTAGAGTACAGGTTTTTCAATAATGGAACATATACTTTGACCAGCTTTGCCGGGGATGATTTAAATAATTGCCAAAAAGCGGCAGTCCTTAACGGTACCTGGGAGTTTGTAGGGCGCGCAACTTTTGAACTGCTTGTTAACCGAAGTGAAAGCACGGAAGAGATCCGGCTTGTATTTCACAACAATTTTACGAAGTTTTCGATTGTACAATCTGCCGGTTTAACAGAAGTGCATAGCAGAAAATAAGGTTTTGAAAGTATCGCGGACTATTATTCTCACGGATATGCAATGACTACACTTTGCAATTCTGTTATTTTTAAAATGCATAGATCAAAGTTGGCAAACACAAAGACAGATAAGGAATCGGATTTCGAAATAGTGAAACGTATTGTAAACTATAAGGAGAAAAACCTGTATGCTATAATATACGACAGGTATGCAGATTTAATATACCATCGCTGTTACAGTTTTTGCGATACGGATGCTGAGGCCAAAGATCTGACCCAGGACATTTTCATAAAAGCCTATTTAAAATTGCACACTTTTACTGAAAATGTAAGTTTCAAAAGTTGGCTGTATACTTTGGCTTATAGGTTTTGTGTTAATTATATCAACAGGAATAAGGCAAAAAGAATAGAAAAACTTTCCGAAAATATTGACAATATCAATGAGCTTAAAATAGAGATTAGTGATGAGAACCTTTATAGTATGAGGGTATCCGGATTGGAAAAAGCCCTTAATCTTATTACACCAGAAGATAGAATGATCTTATTGTTAAAATATAGAGACGATGTTGCGATAAAAGAATTAGCTGAGAATTTAAAAATCGGGGAAAGCGCGGTTAAAATGCGGTTGAAAAGGGCAAAGTACAGGCTTGTGGATATGTATAAAAGCAATTTGTAAAAATGAAACCGACATGATTAAAATAATCTTTAAAGTACAACGACGCATGATTGTTTTTATTGTCGAATCTTCCCGGCAATTAGTTGGAGGTTCCATGTGACCATTGGAAAAAAAATAAAAAAAACACATGAAAAAAGAAAATCCTTTTAAAAAAATAGGAGGCCCTCTAAGAAAAGTTCCGGAAGACACAAAGGAAAATGTGATGAACAGTGTGGAATTAATAGAGCTTTTAAGAGATTTCTCCTCACTTTTTACAAGTAATTATACAGATACAATTTCAAGTTTATTTAAAACTAAAAACACAGATGAAGATGAATCAGACGATCAATAATTGGACAGATATAACTTTAAGTTCGCTTAATGATATAACATCAAAAATAGCCCAGATTCTGCCGAACATTTTGGGAGCATTACTCATTTTAGTGTTTGGCTGGCTATTGACAAAGCTTATGCTATTCCTTATAAAACGGTTTTTGAAAGTTATTGACCTGGAAGGTAAATTTAGGAAGCTGAAACAAAAAACCTTTTTAAATGGTATACCTTCGGAAATAAATATGACCAGGGCTATTTTGTCTCTGATCAAGTATACATTTTATATCGTTATCTTATCTGTTGTATTTAATGTTTTAGGCTGGGATTCCATTTCTGTGGAAGTCACCAAATTGCTGGCTTATTTACCCAAACTTTTCAGTGGTATTGCCATTTTTATTGCAGGCCTTTATATTGCAGGCTTTGTCAAACAAGGTATGCTCTCTCTTTCCGGGACTGTTAATTTGGCAGGGGGCAGGTTTATAAGTCAGGTCTCTTATTTTATCATATTGATAATAATATCAGTCACAGCCCTGAATCAGGCAGGAGTAGATACTACGGTAATTACGAATAATATCACCATTATTTTAGGAGCCTGCCTGTTAATTGTTACTTTGGCATTGGGCCTCGGGTCTAAAAATATTGTCGGCCAGTTATTGCAAACCTTCTATACAAAGAAGTATTTTAAAGTAGGGCAGTATGTAACGTTGGAAAACGGAGTTGAAGGAGAGATAGTGGCCATGGATAATATTTATGTAAGTATCGATATTAAAAATGAAATTTTAGTCATACCGATAAATAAATTTTCACAGGAATCAAACAAAATAAAGAAAGGTTAATATTTATAGTATACAGCATAGGGCATAGCCTCTTTTCTTACCTATAGCCACACTTCAAGGAGATTCTAACTCCTTAGCCTCCTGAGGTCTATGCCCTTTTTAATAGTCGGTAATACCAGGTGTGTACCGGGCGGTGACCTGCCTGTTTACAGTCCTGCTTCCCGGTACTTTTTTATACCGCTCAACTTTCCCCTGAAATTTCAAGTTAATTTTTGTCACCCGTTTTTGCCTTTTGGGTATAATGTAGTTACAAGGAGGCTATAAACTTGTATTTGATACCCAAATCTGAACCTGAATCCGGACTTAATCTGGTTGGGGGATTTTGTGTAGTAAAGATAAGAGTCCCTCATCCCTGTTGTTTTGGTTGAGGCTTTTTTGTGTGCGTAATCTAAATATTAATTGTTCTAAAAACTAATTTGAATCTAAACTTATGAGAAAAATCTACGCCTTAGCTTTTTTTCTGGTAGCAAGCTTTTATGGTCATGCCCAGGTAGGGATTGGTACTTCCATACCGGATAACTCTGCTCAATTGGATGTTGTAGCGGAAGATAAAGGGGTGCTGATTCCCAGGGTTGCCCTTAACGGAATCGTAGACCAGACTACAATTGCCAATGGTAATGTGGAGAGTTTACTAGTGTTTAACACGGCTGATACTGCCGATGTTAAACCCGGCTATTACTATTGGTATGACGGGCGCTGGCGCCGGGTGGTGTCGGCAGAAGATGTGATCAACGGAGACGTGCCGGACAACATTGTTATTTTTAATTCGGAAAATAACAGCTTTACCTACTTGGACGAGAGCGGCACCACGCAGGAGATCAACTTGGAAGAGTTGATCCGCCTGAACGAAACCGTGACTACCTTGGTAGACGAAGGTAACGGCACCTATACCTATACCAGTGAAGACAACACGGTCACTCTGATCGATGTTCCTTCTGATATTATCAAACAGATCACTAATAAGGAAGGCGATGTTTACAAAAGTATCACCAACCTGATCGAAGAGTCCGGTAATGGTAATGTGACCTTTAACGGGGACACCAACGAGTTTACCTATATCGACGAGAACGGAGAGGCGCAGACCATCAACCTGGACGAGCTGGTGAAGATGAACGAGAGCATCACGACCTTAACGGCTAATTCCGATGGTACCTATACCTATACCAGTGAAGACAACACGGTCACCCTGATCGACGTTCCTTCTGACATTATCGAACAGATCACTAATAAGGAAGGCGATGTTTA
>NZ_JBRKIT010000005.1:0-80624 GCF_052983395.1 Sinomicrobium halophytocola | reverse complement strand
TGCCCAGGAACAGAACGCGGTGAAAGCTGTGGTGGAGTTGCTCCGTGGCGTTATTATAGAGCCGGATGAAATCCTATTGAGCAATCTGACTTCCGATGAGCTGACCTATGGTCATTCGAGCGGTGTTATCCAGGACAAGGATAAATTTATAGACGATCTTGTTCATGGTGCTTTCGATTTTACAGAGGTAGATTTTACAGACCAGCGGATTGTGGTCTCGGGCAGTACCGCCATTGTACGCCATATATTCGAAGCAAAGGCGACCAATGCCGGGGAGCCTGTGGATATCCGTATCGGCAATGTACTGGTTTATGTAAAGCAGGAAGGGGAGTGGAAACTCCTGGCCCGGCAGGCGTATAAACTGTAATCATCTTACCAATTATTAAAAACCCATATTTTGGAGAAAAAGAAAGTATTTTTCACTGTTCTGGGCCTCGCAGCCTTGTTGTTACTGGTATATGTCGTTATGGCCCTGATGGGATTTATCCCGGAGGCAGGCCCTGTCCTGGTGTTGTTTTTTGTTGCTCTGGCCATAGGCTTTTCCGGTTTTGCCCATTTACGGGGCTATGTATATACCATTATGATCTTTGCCGCGGTATCCATGGCGATGTATTACCCGCATTACTTTATCCGTATCGGTGATTTTAAACTGACAGGTTTGATCACCCCTTTGATCCAGGTGATTATGTTCGGCATGGGCACTTCGATGAGTGCGCGGGACTTTGAGTCCGTGATCAAATCGCCCAAAGGGGTATTTATCGGGGTAACGGCGCAGTTTATCATCATGCCCCTGTCAGGTTTTGCCCTGGCTACGGTGAGTGATTTTCCCCCGGAGATCGCTGCGGGAATTGTGCTTATCGGTTGCTCTCCCAGTGGTATGGCTTCCAATGTAATGGCTTACCTGGCCAAAGCCAATCTGGCGTTGTCCCTGACCATTACGTCTATAGCCACCCTTTTAGCCCCTTTCCTGACCCCGGTGTTGATGAAGTTGCTGGCGGGAGAGTTTATAGAGATCGATGTGATGGCGATGATGTGGGACATTGTTAAAATGATCATTATTCCCATAGGCGCCGGGTTGCTTTTCAACAAGCTGTTGCACGGCAGGGCGAAATGGCTGGACCAGGCGATGCCTGTGGTGTCCATGCTGGGCATAGCCCTGATTATCGTGGTGATCACAGCCGCGGGGCGTGACAGCCTGCTGGATATTGGTTTGGTATTATTACTTTTAGTGCTTTTCCATAACCTTTTCGGTTATACATTAGGCTATTGGTATGCGCGTTTTTTCCGTTTACCGGAGCGTGATGCGCGGACGGTAGCCATAGAAGTGGGGATGCAGAACGGTGGTTTGGCTTCGGGTATAGCGAATTCTATAGGCAAGATCGCTACGATGGGTCTTGCCCCTGCTATTTTCGGTCCGTTGATGAACATCACCGGGTCCATACTGGCCTCGTACTGGCATAAAAAAGAACCGAAAGCTAACCGGAAGGATAATACAAATCAGTTGTAACTGTCAGGAAATTAATTATTCATGCTTTATTACAATGCATTACAAATGCATTGTACAATGGGTGCTCGTTGTAACCGAGCACCAGGGAACCTCAGCTCCCCTCTTGAGAGGGGCCGGGGGTGTGTAATACCATCAAAAAAATCATCCGGTAAAGTTTAAATCATTTTGTCATAGTTACCAGGTTACTAAGTCAACTCTCAATTACCCGCTTTTTAATTTGCTGGGAGTCATCCCGAATTTTTTCTTGAAAGCTGTGGAGAAATGCTGTGGATTTTTGTACCCGGCAATGTCCGATACCTGGCTTATGGTCAGTTTTTGTTCCAAAAGGAGCTTTTTTGCTTTTGTCATCCGCAAATGGTGAATACAACCAAAGACCGTAGTTCCGAAAACCGTCTTAAACCCGTTTTTTAGCAGGAATTCATTAGTGCCGATTTTTTTGGCAAGTTGTGGCAGGGTGATCTTCTGGTTGTAGTTTTTTAACAGATACGCCTTAGCGCTGTATATTTTATCCCTGTCCGAATGCGAAATGTCTTTCAGGGTTTCCGTACGCGGGTCACCGCATTGTTGCGTTTGCAGTAAAAGAAGTTCCAGTATTCTGGCATACAAAAAGGTTTTTCGGAAATGATTTTCTTCCGTAGATTGTACAATATCTCCCAGGAGAAAATGCATTTCCGGGGTTATAGGATAGTTGATATTTTTAATGCAGCCCGTTTGTCCGTTGACGATCATTTTTCGAAAGTCATGAAAATGTTCATCCGAAGGCAGAAACTTTTCTAAAAAGTCACGGTTTAGTTGTATGCATACAAAGTGGAGTTCCTTATTATCCGGCTGAAAGTAACCGGTGGCTTTATTACTGAAGAGAAGGTTATGTGTATGCGTGTCAAATATATGATGGCCGTTATGAGAGGTAAAGTGCATTTCAAAATTCCCCTTCGTAATAAACAGCATTTCCACAGCCTTGCCCGAATAGGTGAAATTAATAAGAGGGCTTTCCGAAATTTTCAGGTCGGCGAGGATAACTTTAAAGTCCTCAAGTAAGGTTTCCTGTATCCATCCCTTTATTTTAGGATCATCAAAAACGGTACGGGAATCTATAATGCCCTGTATATCCTTTACCGAAGTATTAATACCGAAACTGAAGGTCGATTTTTCTTCGGTGTGTATATCTACATGCCGTGGTATCATTATGTTATGCCTTTTCCTTTTTGCGTATGTTTTTCTCCTTTTCGCGTACTTTTTAATAGGCCTGTTATATATAACTTTGCCGCCAAAGATAATTATTTGAAATGAATCTAAATAAAAATTAATTGCAGATTCTTTACAAATGGTTGATATGGGAATGGTAGAATAGTAATAACTAAAACGAAAAGAGAATGTGGATAACGGAGAATCCGGAAAATCTTTACCACGTGAAGGACCGGGTATTGCACACTGGTGAAAACATAGCTGTTTTGGAGTTAAAAGAGCATATATTGAAAGCGTTGTGTATCGAACCGAATTCCAGGGTGCTGGATGTTCTGTTCGGATCGGACCCCTTGGTGGCGGAAGTTACCGGGGAAGCCTGGAAAACACACTACTTCGGTCTGGAAACTTCCGAGGCTTTCGTGCGGAAGGCTACAAAATTATTTTCTGCCTATACCGAAGAGAGAAAAGCGATCTTTAACTTATATGACGGGGAGAAAATTCCGTATGTAACCAGGTTCTTCCATCGTATTTTAAGTACACTATCGGGCATGGCTTATATATCCCCGGCTTTTTTTACGGAAAATCACAGAGTGCTTGCGGAAAACGGAATAATGGTGATTGTATACAAGCCCTGGAAACAATTTGACGAAGCAGTTTCCATTATAGATTCGGCAATGGAGGCAGGATTTATTGTCAGGGACTTCAGGATGCTTCATGTAAATAGGGGAATGAAAACTGATACTACCACAGGGAGAAGGAATAAGCAGGTGCTTATTGTTCTGGAAAAGCCGGGAAGACATCTTCGGGGCCGGTAACCATTTTTATTTCTTCACACATAATATTTTGTAAATACATAAAATGCCACCTAATAAAAAATACCTCACCCAATCCCCGATACAACGCTTTGCTAAAATATCTGCCGGGTTTCTCGGGGGATATTTCGTTACCGAAACTTTTTACATGGCACTTGCAGCCTGGCTGAATATGGGAAATGTACTGATGACCCTGAGGTTTGCGGGAGCAATTCTTTGGGTGGGATTGATGATCCTTGCCTTTCTGGCAAAGAACGGGTGGAAGATTTGGGGAATATATCTCCTGATTACTCTTTTCTTTTACGCCTTTATTTATTTCGGTAACCATATAAATCCCCTGGCTCAGTAATGTCACAAAGAGTCTATAATATCCTGTTCCATACCCATACCATAAGCGGTATTATTATCAGCGCTTTACTTTATGTTATCTTTTTTACCGGATCGATCTCTTTTCTCCGGGATGAGATCAATGCCTGGGAACGTAACGAACCCATATCCGAAGGATATTTCGGCGGGATTGATTTTGACGATGCTTTTAATGCACTTGAAAAGGAGCAGCAATTATACAGCAGGGACATAAGATTCACCCATCGTTTTTTTGAACGCAGGGTTGCGGTTTTTATGTCATCGCCAAAAGATACTACGATAAAGGAGGAAAGAGGGGGTAGAAGACGAAATTTTTTCTACCTGGATATGGAGAATTACGCCAAAAGGGATTATGGGGGCAATTATTCCTTGGGAGAGTTCTTTTACCGTTTGCATTTCTTTGCTCCCTTGAATTTTCAGAGCCGATCGGGCTATTACCTGGCCGGGCTTGTAGCGTTTTTGTTTTTGTTTGCCGTTGTGACAGGGGTTATAGTACACTGGAAAAAGATTGTCTCCGGTTTTTATGTGTTCCGTCCCGGAACCAAATGGAAAACCATATGGACCGACGCTCATGTAGCTTTGGGGATGATAGGACTGCCCTATCAATTCATGTTTGCTTTTACCGGGGTCTATTTTATTGTCGGATATACCGTAATGCTCGCCCCGGTATCGTCGGTATTGTTCAACGAGGATAACCGAAAAATGGAGGAGGTCATGCGCTATGAAAATCCGGCGGATTATGCCTTTACCGGGGAGGCCCCAACCGGGGAAACATCCATTAATTATTTTATAAACGAAACCACTAAGAAATGGCCGGAAGCCGAGATAAACGGGTTGCAGGTATATAATTACGGAGATGCCAACATGCATGTAAAGGTAGTGGCAGCGCCGTCTTTCCGGGAGAAGTTGATAGGAGAGGGGTACCTGACCTTCAGAGCCGGCGATGGAAAAATAGTGGATGAAAAAGATCCTTTCGGTAAAATATCGTACATAGAAGGATCTTCGGATATTCTTGCAAGGCTCCATTTCGGGGATTTCGGAGGGTACGGTATGAAAGTCATATACCTCGCTCTCGGTTTTATTACCTGTTTTGTTATCCTGTCCGGCGTACTTATCTGGCTTGTTGCCAGGGATAAAAAGAACGTATCCCAAGCCAAGAGGAACTTTAATAACTGGTTGGTACGAGTATACATGTCCGCATGTCTCGCCATGTACCCGGTAACCGCATTTACCTTTATAATGGTAAAATTATTTGCAGACGACTATGGGGATAACAGAAAGCAGTTCATCTATTCCACGTTTTTCTGGTCCTGGCTGGTTCTGTCTGTACTATTACTTTTCAAAAAAAGCACACATTTTACAAATAAAACGACGCTTATCCTTGGAGGATGTTTTGGTCTGCTGGTCCCGGTAGCAAGTGGTATAAAAACAGGCAACTGGCCCTGGGTGTCGGTAGCTAACGGATATTCCCAAATCTTCGTTGTAGACATGTTCTGGATCTCCCTTTCGGTTATCGCTTTTGCCGTAGTATTTAAACTAAAGCGGAGGGCCCTGGCTTAATTATCGGGGAACAACAATTATTCTCTTTTTGCGTAGGTAATTCTCCGTTTGGCGTAAGGTGCCGGGCGTTTAAAAGAGATAGTTTTGCTAGTCTAATATTATTAAGTCTAAATAAAATTAATTACACATAAAATCTTGGATCACATGCAATCTGGAAACATGAATATGCAGCTGGTTTTGTTCTGTTTACTGATGCCGTTTCTTGCGCTCTCGCAATCGGGCAGAGTCCGTGTTAACGGTATGGTAACCGATAAATCCGGAAACGGGGTTTACGGTGCGGCCGTCGTATTAGGGAATACTACTTATGGAGTAATAACTGATGAAAACGGAAACTTCCGATTATCTCTGGAGGAGGGGAGTCACACTCTGGAGGTTTCTTATATAGGATATAAACCCAACGCTGTGACAATTAATGTTGTCCCGGGCGGACAAAATGAAGTGCAAATAACGCTTGAGGAGTCTGTTTATGCTTTGGAAGAAGTAGTGCTTTCCGGGAAAAGTGTAATACAGCAGGTAGAAGAAAAAGCATTCAATGTAAGTGTGGTTGATGCGAAAAAACTACATCATACTACCTTGGATATGGGACATGCGCTGGACAGGGTTTCCGGAATACGTGTACGGGAGAGTGGCGGTGTAGGTTCGCAGATGAATTTTTCCATTAATGGGTTCAGGGGCAGGCAGGTGCGTTTTTTTGTAGACGGTATACCTATGGACGATTTCGGTTCCTCGTTTCAGCTCAATAATATTCCTGTCAATCTTGCGCAAAGGATCGAAGTGTATAAGGGTGTCGTGCCTGTTGGTCTGGGATCTGATGCACTTGGAGGAGCTGTTAATATAATCACCAATACTTACGATAAAAGTCATCTGGATGCTTCCTATTCTTACGGCTCATTTAACACACACAGATCTATGGTAAATGCGGTCTATGTGGCTAAATCCGGTTTTATCGCCCAGATCAATGCTTTTCAGAATTATTCCGATAACAATTATAAGATGGACGTGGAGGCATCGGATCTGAATACCGGTGAATACTATCCGATGCGTACTGTGAGGAGATTTCATGACAAATACCACAATGAGATGTTGATCGCCAATGTAGGGGTGGTGAATAAACCTTATGCGGACAGGCTTTTATTAGGGGTGACGGTAGGGTCCAGCTACCGGGAGATACAAACCGGGGCCCGGGTGGAATCCGTTTTCGGTGCGTGGCATCGCAAAGGAAATATAATCATGCCTTCCTTAAAGTATAAAAAAGACGACTTTCTGACCAGGGGGCTTGATTTCCGTCTCAATGCCAATTTCAACCTGGGGCAGGAAAAGGATATAGATACCCTGAACAGGAGGTATAACTGGCTGGGGCAATTCAAAGAATATGACAATCCGGGGGGAGAGCGATCCTATTCCCTGTATTATTTCAGGAATAATAACGGTCTCGCCTCCGCTAACTGGGATTATACCATTAACAACCACAGTAAAATTACCCTGAACAATACCTTCAATACATTCAACCGAAAGGGGAGGAACAGGCTGGCTGCCGACAGCGAAAGATATGAGCAACCGCAGAAAACAATGAAGAACATTGTAGGGCTTGGTTACCAGTACGAATCCGAAAACTGGAATGCCACCGTATTCGGGAAACAGTATTTTCAGCAGAATAAATTTTCTACGAGGCTGGATACCGCCGGGAGTGAACCAGAATACATAAAGCGGACCAGTACGTTCAACTATTTCGGGTATGGGTTTGCCGCAACCTTTTTCCTGACGGATAATTTCCAGTTAAAAGCCTCCTACGAAAAAAGTTACCGCCTGCCCGATAACGAAGAGTTGTTCGGGGATTTTATAAATCTGGAAGGGAACATAAGCCTGAAGCCCGAACACAGTCATAATTACAACCTGGGAGCCGCTTATTGGTGGCAACTCAGGGAGAGACACCGGTTGAATTTCAGTGCAAACGGCTTTTACCGGGATGCCGATGATTTCATATACAGGCGTCTCAACACCAACCAGGCGATGCAGGTCATGGATAACCTGGGGAGTGTTTCCAATGTGGGAGTAGAAGGGGAGATCCGGTATCAATATGATAATAAATTGATGGCAGGTATGAATATTACCTACCAGAATATGCTCAATAAAACCCGTAACGATGTGTATAACGATCGCATCCCGAATATTCCTTATTTATATGGTAATGCAGATATCACCTATAATTTTTCCGATATCTGGGGAGAAAATAATATACTCAGTTTGGGATATAACATGTTGTATGTGCATGATTTTTACCTTTTCTGGCCGAGCCTGGGAGGAAAAAATACCAAAAGAGAAATTCCCGAACAGGTATCCCATGATCTGAATGTAACCTACACGTTCCGGGATAAAGTACAGTTTACCCTGGAATGCAGGAACCTGCTGGACAAAAACCTGTATGACAATTTTAGCCTGCAGAAACCAGGAAGAAGCTTTTACGCAAAGATCAAATACACCTTTTTTTAATTAATTCATAAACTTCATATTCAAATGAAAAGACCATCTTATTTTTTAAGCATTTTAATACTTGCATCAGCAACTTTTTTTGCAGCTTGCAGTAGCAGCGATGATGACGCTTCCGGCGATGGAGGGGAAATACCCGGTGCGGAATCCAGATATATTATTACCGCTACACCAACAACTTCCGAGGGTGTAGCCGATTATATCCTTACCGCAGATAATCTTACCGAAGGTATTATCTCCACAAAAGGCAATGGCGTAGAGCAGGACGGTACCTACAGGTATTATGTGACTACCAGCAACATGTTTTTCAGTCTGCTTTACGGACAGGGAAATCCCGGTGCGGTAACCGCGTACCAACTGAATGGTACGGGAGCATTAGAGCGATTGACTAATTTCCAGTCCGAAACTGTTCAGGCTTTTGCCCCGGTGGATGATGACATTCTGTTGATCAAAATATCCAGGAATGCCGAAAGCCCCATTGCTTACTGGTACCGTTTTAGTACGGAATCTCTGACCTTTGTTGCCGAAGGACAGATCAATACCCAGGAACTTGCGGATAAGGAAAACGGGGAAATTGCTTTCTTCTCCTGGATAACCCAGGTAGGCGATAAGGTTTATCTGCCCTATTTTACGATGAAGGGTTGCTGTAATGATAATTTCGGGACGGAATATCCGAACGAGGCCAATATTGCCGTGTACTCCTACCCGGAGATGGAATTGGAAACCATAATACATGATGACAGAACCAGTTATGTTGGGAGATATTTTACAAATGGACTCACCGTAGATGAAAACGGGGATGCTTACGCCTTTTCTTCGGGGATTGCTACAAATAACGGTAGTGTGACCACGGATAAACCTTCGGCCATAACCCGCATAAAAAAAGGGACTATTGAATTTGACGATTACTATTTTGACCTGGAAGAAGCTACCGGGATGTATCTGACAGATCATATATATGCAGGTAACGGTAAATTTATAGGTATTATGGAAGCGGTAAAAACTTCCGCGTACAGCAGCGGGAAAAATTTTGTCGTAATAGATGTATATAACAAAACAACAACTCCTGTAACCGGTTTACCGGTAGTTTCCGAAATTAAACAGGTAACTAATAGTAATAATTACGTGTCTGAGGACGGTAGTACGGTTTATGTGGGAATTACTTTGGAAGAAAGTGAAAGGAGCTTTGTTTACAGTATAGATATATCTTCTGCTACAGCTACACAAGGGCTGGAAGTTGAGGGAGGTACCATCACGGCTATAAGTAAACTGGATCCGGCGGAATAAACGGGATCATAAAAAACGGAATTTAAATAAGGGGATGTATGAATGCATATATCCCCTTGGTTTTTTAATAATCTTCACATATGTATTAAACTTAAAGATATAATTCCGTGCTAAAAATCCGGCGCATCTCGTGGCCATCGCCAAAGATATGGGACTGGTCTGAGCTTCAGCATGACTTATTCTCCGTCCTCTTCCGGGATCTTGAAGGTTATTACCGGTCGCATGGCATGATTCACAAGGTCTTCACTGATACTTCCGTTAAAAAAATGTGCCAGTCCCGTAGGGCCATGAGTGCTCAGGCCAATCATTCTTGCATTCACGACATTTGCAAAATGAATGATACCCTGTTCAATCGTATTGTCGTTATATATATTGAGCGTATACTTTTTCGGGGTACCATTTTTAATAAAAAAGTTCATTCTGTTTTCTGCTTCACGTGTGGTGACAAAATTATGAGGGGTATTCACAAAAAGCAGGTGAAGCGTAGCCCCCAGTTTTTTGGCAAATTCAGATACTTTTTTATAAGGTTCGAGGGTTTCTTTCGAAAAATCGGAAGCAAAGACAATGCTTTCGTCCTCCCGGATCTCAAATAGCGATTTTACCGTGAATACCGGGATTTCTGCTATACGTACCACCTTCTCCGTATTAGACCCTACAAACATTTCCCGAAGCCCGGATGTTCCTCCCGATCCCATGATGATCAGGTCGATATCATTCTCCACCACTGATTTTGCAATCCCATTCGGAATACTATCTGATTCTACCGTGTCGTAAACCTCAATTCCCTTGAGGTAGGGTTTGTCTACAAAAGACTCGAATTTCTGCCGTGCCAGTTTTATAAAAAACAAGGCCTCGGGAAGCTCGCTCATTTCAATGGTCGCCAGGTGTACCGGAAGGTCCAGCACGTGAAGCAAATATATCTCCGAACCGAATTTTTTGGCGAAATTTGCTGCCGTCTGCAGAGCAAATTCCGCTTCATCTGAAAAGTCGGTAGGCACTAAAATACGTTTCATAAAAAGGGGTTTACGTTTAATGAAAGGTACGACAAAATGACGGAAATTAAAAGCGAGTCCCGGATAACCTGCCACTTTTATCGCAATAAGAGAGGAAGTAATTCTATGTAGGGAAAGGGCTTTCGTGTTCTGTGAAGGTTTATATAAGGGATACCTTACGGATTATGCCTCTTTTGTGAAATATTTTATTACATTTGGTCTGCTAACCGAATGCTTATGATTGCACATATACAAGGAAGATTAGTTGAGAAGAACCCTACGGATGTAGTCATAGATTGTAACGGCGTAGGGTATTTTTTGAATATATCCCTGCACACATATTCCAGGATTCCCGATAAGGAGCAATTGAAACTCTACACACATCTCCATGTCAGGGAAGACGGACACACCCTTTTTGGATTCGCTGACAAGTCCGAACGCGATATTTTTCGTCTCCTGATCTCGGTTTCGGGAATAGGCACCAGTACCGCGCGTACTATGCTTTCTTCCTTAACCCCTGTCCAGGTAAGAGACGCCATTGCGTCTAACGATGTTTCGGTCATTCAGAGTGTAAAGGGAATAGGTGCTAAAACAGCACAGCGTGTAATACTGGATCTCAAGGATAAAGTATTGAAAATTTACGATCTTGAAGAAATTTCTTCGGGTCAGGGCAATACAAACAGAGAAGAAGCGTTATCGGCATTAGAGGTGTTGGGCTTTGTGCGCAAACAATCCGAAAAAGTTGTTGATAAAATTGCGAAAGGATCACCGGATTTAAGTGTAGAGGATATTATCAAAAACGCGCTTAAAATGCTATAGTAAATTTGAAAACAACTACCAACCGTAAACATTATACACCGTTACGAGTTTTTCTATGGCCCCTTTTCTTACTCTGTGCGACGGTCTCTTTTGCACAGGAAGAAAATGGAACCCAGGAGCAGGACTCCGTAAGCAGTACTGGAGCAGTACCAGGGGAGATACGTCTGAAAGCCCCCGAGAGTATTTCTTCAATGTACACTTACGATCCTGTTATGGATATGTATATCTATTCTTCATCCATAGACGGTTTCAACATAAAACACCCTGTTATTCTTACCCCCGAACAGTTCCGGGAACTGGAACGGAAGGAAAGCATGAAGCGCTATTTCAAGGAAAAAATGGACGCTATTTCCGGGCAAAAAGAAGGAAGTGAAGAAGCGCAGAAAGACCTGTTACCCGATTTTTATGTCAATTCCGGATTTTTCGAATCCATCTTCGGAGGTTCCAATATCGATATTGTTCCGCAAGGATCAGTAGCTGTAGACCTTGGAGTATTGTATAACCGGAATGATAACCCTTCGTTTTCCCCGAGAAACAGAAGCACCATAACTTTCGATTTTGACCAGAGAATAAGCATGAGCCTCCTGGGGAAGGTAGGTGAAAAACTAACCGTAACAGCAAACTACGATACACAGGCCACTTTTGATTTTCAGAACCTCATAAAACTCGAATACGAGCCTACCGAAGACGATATCATAAAGAAAATAGAGGTAGGTAATGTGAGCATGCCGCTCAACAGCTCACTGATTACCGGTGCGCAAAGCCTTTTTGGTGTGAAGACCGAATTGCAGTTCGGTAAAACCAGGGTCACCGGAGTGTTTTCCGAACAACGGTCCGAGACCAGGTCGGTTGTAGCACAGGGAGGAGGCACCGTAGAGGATTTTGAGCTTTTTGCCCTCGATTACGATGAGGACCGCCACTTCTTCCTGTCCCATTTCTTTCGCGATCAGTACGATGCCGCATTGGCAAATTACCCGTTTATCAATAGCCAGGTACAGATTACCAGGATAGAGGTTTGGGTAACAAACCGTGGGCAACGCATAGATAATATACGTAATATAGTTGGGATACAGGATTTGGGAGAAGCCGATCCGCAGAATACCAGGATCAACACCAATGCTCCCGGCGGATTTTTTAATCCCGGTGCAGGAGGATTACTGCCCAGGAACGGAGCCAATGACTACGATCCGAGAGAAATAGGAGGGTCTGCCGTGCTTACCGAACAAATACGGGACGTAGCCACCGTAAAATCCGGTTTTGGCACCGTAAGTTCCATAGTAAACCAGGGATATGACTATGCGATCCTGGAAAATGCCCAGAAACTGATACAGGGAACAGATTTTACCTTCGACCCCAAACTGGGATATATTTCGCTGAACCAGAGACTGAGTAACGATGAGGTCCTGGCAGTAGCTTACCAGTACACCTATCGGGGGCAGGCATACCAGGTAGGGGAATTTGCCAATGATGGAGTGAATGCCACCGAATATGAAACCGGGTCCAATGGCCAGGTCATAGCCGTAAATAATCAAACCCTTGTGGTGAAACTGCTTAAAAGTAACATCACCAATGTGTCCGATCCGATATGGGACCTGATGATGAAAAACATTTATGCCACCGGAGCATACCAGCTTAATCAGGAAGATTTTAAACTGAACATATTATACCGGGACCCTTCGCCCATAAACTATATAAAACCGGTAGAAGAGTCTTCATGGCCTTCGGGACTGCAGGACCGGATACTTCTCGATGTCTTTAATTTCGACAGGCTCAATGCTTACAATGATCCGCAGAACGGTGGGGATGGTTTTTTCGATTACCTTCCGGGAGTAACCATAGACCCGCAGACCGGGCGTATTATATTTACCAAGGTAGAACCCTTCGGGGAGTATCTGCACACCTTGCTCGGTGGGGGTAGCTACAATCAGCCGGATTCCTATAACCCCAACCAAAATAAATACGTGTTCCGCAACATGTATACGCTTACGAAAGCAGCAGCCCTGGAAGATTCTGATAAAAATAAGTTCCAGCTGAAAGGAAGGTATAAATCGGAAGGCGGAGACGGTATTCCCATAGGAGCGTTCAATGTACCCCAGGGTTCTGTAAAAGTTACTGCCGGAGGAAGAAGGCTGCAGGAAGGTATAGATTTTACCGTAAATTACCAGACGGGAACCGTCCATATTCTGGATGAAGGTCTTAAGGCGTCCAATGTTCCGATCGAGGTTTCCGTAGAAAATAATGCTATATTCGGAAGACAGACCAGGAGGTTTGCAGGAGTGAATATAGAACATCAGTTCAATAAGAACTTTATGCTTGGGGCGACCTTGCTGAACATGAGTGAAAAGCCGCTGACTCAAAAAGCCAGTTACGGGCTGGAACCTGTGAATAATACCATCTTCGGTGTTAACGGGAATTTCTCGACCGAACTTCCTTTCCTGACACGTTGGGCAAATAAATTGCCCAATATAGATACCGATGTGCCATCCAGTCTGTCCGTGAGAGGTGAAGTAGCTTATTTGCTTCCCGGCTCGCCTAAAAATGACAATTTTGATGGAGAAACTACAGTGTATGTAGATGATTTCGAAGGAGCGCAAACGTTGATAGACATGCGGGCGCCCCTGGCATGGTCCCTTGCCAGTACACCACTCGAATTTGTTCCCGGAGGAGAACTCTACGGAAGTTCGCCGGATGATCCCGATAACCTGAGAAACGGATATAAAAGGTCCAAAATGGCCTGGTATACCATAGACCCTATATTTTATACGTCACAAAAGCCTTCGGGGATAAGCAATGATGATATTTCCACAAACCAGACCCGCAGGATATTTATAGACGAAATATTTCCCGAAGTAGATCTGTCACAAGGAGAAACCACCGTACAGTCAACCCTTGACCTCGCGTATTATCCCACCCGGAAAGGGCCTTATAACAACAGCCCGGAAGCAGATTTCGAAAGTTTTCCCGCTGAAGAACGTTGGGGAGGGATTATGAGAGGACTTACCAGTACCAACTTCGAACAAGGGAATGTGGAATATATCCAGTTCTGGGTTATGGACCCTTATGTGGAAGGTACCGAAGGCGGTATGGGGGGAGAACTCGTATTCAATCTTGGTAATATATCCGAAGATATCCTCAAAGACGGAAAAAAACAATATGAGAATGGTCTGCCCGGCGTGGGAAGTACCGACCTGGTTTCCCAGACTTCCTGGGGAGAGGTGCCTTCGGCCCAGTCGTTGGTGTATGCCTTTGATGCGGAGACACAAAACAGGACATTACAGGATATTGGATTCGACGGACTGGACGATGCCGGGGAGGCAGCTGTTTTTACCAATAATCCCGGTTCCGACCCGGCCCTGGATAATTATGAATATTATGTCAGTGCCAGTGGAAGTGTCCTGGAAAGATATCTCAACTACAACAATCCGCAAGGCAACTCTCCCGTAAATGTGGGGAACAATAACAGAGGGTCGACTACAGAACCCGATGTGGAGGATGTGAATGGGGACGGTACTATGAATACCATAAACAGTTATTATGAATATCGCATTCCCATAAAACCCAATATCCAGAGATCTGATAAGTATGTTTCCGATATAAAAGAAGTAGAGCGGCAAATGCCGAATAACAGGACGGTAAGGGGGCGGTGGATACAATTTAAGGTTCCGGTGAAGGAATTTAATAATGCTATCGGAGGCATCTCCGATTTTCGCTCCATGAGCTTTATGAGAATGTACCTTACGGGCTTTAATGAAGACATCGTACTTCGTTTCGGAACGCTGGACCTGGTAAGGGGAGACTGGAGGACCTATTCCCGGAGCCTGCAACCGGAAATAGATTCCGATGCGGAAGATGACGGTACAACCATAGATGTGAACACCGTAAATATAGAAGAAAACGAACAACGAACCCCGATCCCTTACAGACTGCCTCCCGGAGTAATACGTGAGCAGCTTACCAACAATAATATGATCGTACGGCAGAACGAGCAATCGCTGTCTTTTGCCGTATGCGATCTGGAAGGGCAAGATTCCAGGGCAGTATATAAGAATGTGGAGATGGATATGCGTCAGTACAAACGACTGAAAATGTTTCTCCATGCCGAAGCCTATAAGAATAACCCTTTGAGAGATGGAGAACTGGTTGCTTTTTTGCGATTGGGGACGGATTTCTCGGAAAACTTCTACCAGGTAGAAATCCCTCTTGAAATTACCCGTCCAGGGGCATCCACTTCAGAGGAGGTATGGCCCGAAATAAATAATATGGAAGTGCCGCTCAGCCTGTTTTCCGTAATAAAATCGGAGGGGATTGCCAATTCCACACTTTCTGAGCTGATTTTTTATGATGCCGAAGGAAATCGTGTACAGGAATTTGATCCGAGGGAATCCGGGGAACTCCGCGTGGGGATAAAAGGAAATCCTTCCCTGGGAAGTATCCGGTCCATTATGGTGGGGGTAAAAAACGTAACGGGTAACCGGGTGTGTGGAGAAGTATGGTTTAACGAACTGCGCCTAGCCGAACTGGACAATAAAGGCGGGTGGGCGGCCGTAGCCCAGATAGATGCAAATGTGGCCGATTTTGCCAACGTGTCCGCTACGGGAAGTATGAGTACCTCCGGCTTTGGGGCCATAGATCAGAGACCCAATGAAAGGAGCAGGGAAGATATTGTACAATACGGTGTAAATACCAATGTAAATTTCGGCCAGCTTCTCCCTAAAAACTGGGGAATACAGTTACCGTTCAATTACAGTGTTTCCGAAGAACTTATAACCCCGGAATTCGACCCGGTTTACGAAGATCTTAAACTACAGGACAGGATAAATGCGGCAACGACCAAAGCAGAAAAAGATAACATCCGGCGGCGTGCCGAGGATTATACCAAAAGAAGGAGTATAAATCTTATAGGGGTCCGGAAAAACAGGGGCGAAGAACAAAAACAGCACGTATACGATATAGAAAATTTCACCTTCAACTATGCGTATAACGAAATGAATCATCGCGATTACGAGGTCGAAGATTTACGCGATCAGAACGTCCGCTCGGGGTTCGTATACAACTACAACTTCAAACCGATGCAGGTAGAGCCCTTTAAAAAGAACGATTCCATTCTGAAAAGCGGGTATTGGCAATGGCTCAAAGATTTTAATTTTAACCCGCTTCCCACGAATATTTCGGTTAATTCCAATATAACCAGGAGCTTCAACGAGCAAAGGTTCCGTGCTGTAGATGTGGAAGGGGTAGATGCCGGAGATCAGCTTGAGCTACCCACCCTGCAGCAGCGCAATTTCCTTTTCGACTGGCAGTATACTGTCAATTACAATATTACCAAGTCGCTCCGCCTGAATTTCACGGCCTCCAATTATAATATTGTAAGGAACTACTATGACAAGGATGAAGATAACAATACGATTGTAAGGGAAGACTTCGGTATCTGGGACGGTTTCTGGAATACCGGCGATCCGAACAGGCATACTCAGCAGTTGCAGATAAACTATGAACTGCCTTTCAGTAAAATCCCCTTTCTGAATTTTATAGAGGCCAATTACACCTATACCGGCGATTTTGACTGGCAGCGGGGAAATGATGTTATCAACGATATTGCCGGTGAAAATGTAAATACGATACAAAATGCTTCAACACATGTTCTCAATGCCTCAATGGGAATGGAACGTTTTTATAATTACCTGGGACTTAAAAAAGAAAGCCGTCAGCAACCCGTAAGAAGAAGGCCTGCATCGGATGCTAACGGAGATGAGACCGGGGAGCAGGAAGAAGAAAAGAGCTCCGGGCTGGCCAACGCGGGGATAGACCTGCTTACTATGATAAAACGTATAGATGTGAGTTACACCGATAACCGGGGTAAAGTTTTGCCGGGGTATACCGAATCCATTGGTTTTATAGGAACACTAAGGCCGTCCTGGGGATTTGTTTTCGGGAGCCAGTCCGATATACGTTATGAAGCTGCCAGAAAGGGATGGTTAACCCGTTTTCCGGATCTCAACCAGCAATATATGGAGCGTAACAGCAGCCAGCTGAATATAACCGCCAATCTTGAGCCTACTCCCGACCTTACCATTGACCTGGTAGCCAATCGTCAGTATGCCGATAGCTACACGGAGAACTTTTCAATCAATGACCTTGGAGGCCAGCAATATGAGTACGAAAGCCTTCTCGGGAATAAATACGGGGATTTTTCCATTTCCACGGTTTTAATAAAAACTGCGTTCAGTAAAAGTGATGAGATGAATTCCGCTACCTTCGAGGAATTCCGGCAAAACCGGAGAGAAGTGGCCAATCGTCTTGCAGTACAAAGAGGAATTGATATTACCGACCCGGATAACCTGGACGATGAAGGATATCCCAAAGGATACGGGAAAAATAATCAGGCCGTACTATTACCAGCCTTCCTCGCTGCCTATACCGGTAAGACTGTCGATAAAGTAAATCTGGGAGTTTTCCGCGATGTACCTATTCCTAACTGGACACTGAAATATACAGGACTCATGCGGCTCGATTGGTTTAAAAACCGTTTCCGGCGATTTTCCCTGGGACATGGTTACAGGGCCAGCTATAGTGTAAACTCTTTCCGGACCAACCTGGAATACAGCCGGCAGAATCCGGACAAGATCGATCAATCCGGTAATTTTATGAACGACTTGCTCTATACTAACGTCACACTCGTAGAACAGTTCAACCCGCTGGTCCGGGTAGATTTTGAAATGAAAAACTCCATTAATATCCAGGCGGAAATCAAGAAAGACAGGGCATTATCCCTTAGTTTTGACAATAATCTGCTTACGGAAACCACAGGGAAAGAGTACCTGTTGGGACTGGGATACCGCTTTAAGGAAGTTCCCTTTACAACCAGTATAGGCGGAACACGACAGACCCTGAAGGGAGACATTAACCTGAAGGCCGATCTTTCATTGCGGGATAATATTACCATCATAAGGAATCTCGATCTGGATAATAACCAGGTGACTTCCGGTCAGACCATATGGAGTATAAGATTTACGGCAGATTATGCCCTGACCAAGAACTTTACCACCCTGTTTTTCTATGATCATACCTTCTCCAAATATGCGGTTTCTACGGCATATCCCCAGACCACTATACGATCCGGCATAACACTGCGTTATAACTTTGGAAATTAACCGGAAAATACCGGGATGACCCGGCCCCCCGGTTCGGTGGATACCAATGAAGTCAGATTATATATACCTTGCTTATTAAATGAAGGATATAAAGGAAGCAATGCAGATATTTTAACGCACGCAACCTTTGGATTAAAATACTTTAAAAGTTACATTTGTCGCAAAATATTACATTAACACATTATTCTAAATTCAAATGAACATACCATCTGACTTAAAGTACACCAAAGACCACGAATGGATTAAAATAGAAGGAGATATTGCCACTGTGGGGATTACGGATTTCGCACAAAGCGAACTGGGAGATATCGTATATGTAGAAGTGGAGACCGTAGACGAAACCCTGGACAGGGAAGAAGTGTTCGGTACGGTAGAAGCTGTAAAAACGGTATCAGATCTTTTTTTACCGCTTTCCGGGGAAATTATTGAGTTTAATACTGCTCTGGAAGAAGAACCGGAAAAGGTGAATTCCGATCCGTACAACGATGGCTGGATGATAAAGATAAAAATCAGCGATCCTTCGGAAGCAGATGATTTGTTGAGTAGTGAAGCGTATAAAGAACTGGTTGGAGCATAGAAGAAAAATATTTTTAATACTTGCAGTCGGATGGGTGGTGACCGTTACTATTTTGAGTTTGGCTCCCCCTTCGGACCTGCCTTCTGTAACCTATCCTCACCTGGATAAAATAGTTCATTTTATTTTTTACTGTATATTTCTTATATTGTGGTATTATGCACTTCGCGGGGGAAATACTTTCGGGCCGGTAAAAAAGAAACCGTTAATGATAGCTTTTCTTATCGCATTTGTTTATGGTACAGTTATTGAGGTACTTCAGTATACGATGGCTAAAGGTCGGTCCGGTGATATTTTGGATGCATTGGCCAATACAACAGGGATGATTTGTGGTATTTTTACGGTCATTCTTGTAAATGCCATAAATAAAACCATAAAAAGGGTAAATTAGTTGCTTTCATTTCAAATAAATATTTAAATTAGCGACCTATAAAAGATTTGATGGAGCAGGTGCGGCAGGTGAAACACTTGGAAAAAGCGTTGAATTTGTTTCGATTGACGAATAAAAAGTAAACCAAACGATAAAATTTGAATCAATGGAACCTAAAAAGAATCCAAAAGCCGATCTCACCAGGAACAGCGGCCTCTATTTTGCGATAGGGATGGCCGTGGTGCTGTTTCTTACCTGGCAGGGATTGGAATGGAAACAGTATGATAAAGACGAGGCATTCAATTACAAGATGGATGTCGATGAGGAGCTGGAGGAAGAAATTCCGATTACGGAAATGCTGAAAACTCCACCACCACCACCACCACCACCCGCAGCACCCGAAGTTATCGAGGTTGTTGAGGATGATGAAGAAATAGAAGAAACCGTTATCGAGTCTACCGAAACCAACCAGGATGAAGTGGTAGAAGTAGAAGAGATCGTGGAGGTAGAAGAACCGGTAGATGTGGATGTACCTTTCGCAGTTATTGAGGATGTTCCCGTATTTCCGGGATGTGAAGATGCCAAAGACAAAAGGGCTTGTTTCCAGGAAATGATGCAAAAACACATTCGTAAGCACTTCCGTTACCCGGAAATTGCCCAGGAAATGGGAGTTCAGGGTAGAGTGGCGGTAATGTTTACCATCGATAAAGACGGAAGTATTAATAACGTAAGACTTCGTGGTCCGGACAAAAACCTGGAAAAGGAAGCAGAAAGAATCATAAGTAAGTTGCCAAAAATGACCCCTGGGAAACAGAGAGGCAGAGCGGTAAGGGTTCCATTCAGTATACCGATTACTTTCCGATTACAATAAACTGCATATCAATAATATAAAAAAAAGCCTGTTCAATACGAACAGGCTTTTTTAATGCGGTAAGTTGCTATATGAAGTGTTTGCCCGTTCGGGGATTCTGGTACGATTGTTGAGAAGGTCTGATACATGCTGCAAAATGACGTTAATACCTGCAGACAGTAATTAACCTTAAACTTTAGCATTATGATACCAAAGAAAAACCCGAAAGTCGATCTGACCCGGAATGGCGGGCTGTTTTTTGCCATAGGAATGGCAATAGTGCTATTCCTTGCCTGGAAAGGTATGGAGTGGAAGAAATACGATACTGCGGAATATATAGCGGACAATTTATCCGTGCCGGAAGAACCGGAGGAAATGGATATACCGGTAATACGATTAAATACGCCACCACCTCCGCCACCTCCAAAAGTAATAACTGATAAGATCGTTCTTGAAGAAGACGATCCGGCCACAAAAGATTCTAAATTAATACCTGTCGAAGATAACTTTGATGATCCGGTAGATGTGGATGATATACCTGTTGTAGAAGATCCTGTTCCGGATGAAATGATCTCTATAAACCTGGTGGAAAATGTACCTGTATTTCCCGGTTGTGAGAATGCTGAGGACAAACGTAAATGTTTTGAAGAAAGTATGATGCGGCATATCCGGAAAAACTTCCGTTATCCGGAACCAGCCAAAGAAATAGGTGTGCAGGGAAAAGTTTATGTAAACTTTATTATAGATAAAGATGGTAATATTACCGGAGTTAAAATGCGGGGCCCGGATAAAAGCCTTGAAGAAGAAGCTGCACGTATTATAAATAAGCTCCCTAAAATGACTCCCGGAAAGCAGGGAAACAGAGCTGTACGGGTACCTTTCAGCATACCTATTACGTTTAAATTACAATAAAATAAGCAGGTAAAATCCTTTTTGTAGAGCATGGAGAGATGTTTTGTTAAAAATTTTCGAAATGAAAAAGAAATCATTACATTTACATCTGCATGACTACCCTGGTTGAGTAGTGATAAATATTTTTCATAATCAGATAGAGCCTTTCGGAATTCCGGGAGGCTTTTGTCTTTCGTTTTCCAAAGGTGTTTTTTCCACTATATTTGAAAGGATACAGCCACGTGTCTATGCGCAAATTTTTTTGGGACACTATTCCGTAAAGTGTGTAAACTAAAAATACCGAGGGTTGGATTTTTACTTAAAGTCCAACCCTCTTTTCATGGATGGTAAGGAATTGATTTAAGAGAATGCTCCAGTGCCTAATTAGCATAGACCATTTTTTGATGACTTCCCTTACCTTTTCACAGGAACTGATGGAAACAAATCCTGCAAGAGCAGGGATTTTTTCCGAAGAGCTGTCGGGTGAATTTGAACTATTTTCTAAAATAAGCCATAAAAAACGGATACCGATCAAAGACGAACTGAACCTGGTACGGCATTATCTCGGTATTATGGCTATAAGAAAAATGCCGTATTTAATTTGAATATCAGGAATATTATCTATGAAGAAAAGCAGACCTAATAATTATGTACTTATCCTGGAGAGCGGAGATAAAATCCCCTTGGGAAGAAGCAGGAAAAAGGAAATACTTAAGCTTTTGTCGCTTGATTAATATGGTGCAACTTACAGTTCGGAAGCCTATGTTACGCTTTACAAGTTTACACCTCCTTTTCCGGGAGGTTTTCTTTTTCTTTGATTTTTGAAATAAAAGTTACCCAAAAACAGAGACATATGAAAACAACAATAATTCTGATAGGCTTCATATTAATGAGTATGATACCTTCCTGCGGGCAAAACAAGGTGTTTGCCTTTTTTGAATACGATATACGCGCAGATAAGAAAGAAGCCTTTGTAAACGGGTATGCACGTGATCTGGAATGGCAGAAGACGCAGGGGGATGACTGGTCGTGGGTGGGCTGGTTTGTACTTAACGGAGACAGAAGGGGCCGTTTTGTCGATGCCACCCCAAACCACACATGGAACGATTTTGATAATTGGAAGGTGGACGGAGCAGAAAATTCAAGACTCAATCAGATCCACTGGTTGCCCTACGTGGAAAACCCTTCCGGATCATATAAAGAGATAATGGATTCGTATAGTAACTACAATCCGGATTGGTATAAGAGCAAGTATCTGCACGTGTATTACATTTATACTCCCGGTGTGTCCGGGGAGAAGATGAGTCAATATCTCACCAGGATGACACCGTGGTTAAATGAAAAACTGGCAGGAAGATCTTTTGTCTGGATGAAAACCGTTTCTGGCGGAAACCCGGGGATATATATACTCTTCGTAGGATTGGACAAAATAGAGGACCTGAAATTATGCGATGGCATCTTTCAGGGAGAAGTTTCCGCAAATCAATTAAAAGGATACGAAAGTGTAGCAGGGAATATAGAGTCCGAACTGTGGATGTACGATGCCGGATTAAGCCTGTTCCCTGATCCGGAGGAATGATGAATAAGCGCAGCATATGGCATCAAGGGCAGATGGCTTCCGGCCTTATGAATTTATGAAATAAACTTCCGGATCAACGGAAGTATATATTACCGTAGATTGTTTCCAGTGTCGGGCTGGTATTTTCCATCGTTATGTTTATTGCCGCGATTTGTTTCATGCAGGCAGTTAAGTATCAAAAGTTCTCCGTTCGAAGTATCCGGTTGATTAAGGCCGGTTAAAGCTGTGATGTATTTTCCTTGTTTTTTCTGAAATACGTGGAGAGGATATTCCGGGCAATAGTAAACATCCACGAAATAAACTTACCATTGTTATAAGTGGTACGGTACCTTACCATATTATAAAAAACATCCTGGCACATATCCTCACTCAACATAGCATCTCCACACATTTTATACAAAAAATTATAAAGATGTGCATGATGACGGTCAAACAGGAACCGGAAGGCTTCCAGGTTTCCTCGGACCGCTTCCTGCATTAATTGTTTATCGGTAAACGCTTTCAAGGATATTATTTTTTGTGTGTGGTTTGTTATTAAAGAGTCTCGAAAATAAAAAAGGTTACATAAAAAAGTTTTTTTAATAATTGTGCACATATATTCTTTCGTGTTTGAGAAGGTAAGTGCCATGTTATCCGGGCATGGTTGACTTTTTTTTCGGTTGGACTAAGAGAATCCAATACAGTGTTAAAAGTTTGTGATATTATTGTTAAAATTGCCTTTACTGTCGCCGGGCTACATACTACTTACTTTTCTGACAGCTCTTGTGTAATTGAAAGTTATGAGTGCCTTAAATTACATTTTGTACTTAAAAAAATAGCTTCAATTTTATCCTTTACAATTTTGGGGTTGAAAAGAGACTTTTTGCCCTGCTGTAAATGCTCATTTTTGGCATATTTTCACCTTGTTTTGGGTAATTTTATACCAATATAGGATAATATTGTATCAATTACTTCTGGTGTAACCCTATAAATTAGTCCCTTTACGTAACACTGAGGATTTTAGAAAAATGTACAGGTGTTTAGTGAAAAAATTGGAAACTAACTAAATAATTGATGAAATGAGAATTAAATTAAAGGGATTTTTAACGTTTTTTATGGCGTTAATTGTGCAATTATCCATTGCGCAAAACAAGGAGATTATCGGGGTAGTATTTGATGAATCCCAATTACCCTTGCCCGGAGCCTCTGTAGTAGTAAAAGGTACCTCTCAGGGGGTGGTGACAGATTTTGATGGGAACTTTTCCATCTCTGCAACAGAGGGAGATATCCTTGAAGTAAGCTATGTCGGGTATGCCATACAAGAAATTGTTGTAACGGGGCAGTTAGAATATACCATAAACCTGAAACCGGACAATGCTCTGGATGAGGTAGTGGTTACGGCCCTGGGGATCAAAAGAGAAAAGAGGAGTCTGGGGTATTCTCAGCAATCCGTTACCGGAGATCAGGTGGTACAGGCCAAAGATGTGGATATTAACAATGCACTTGCCGGAAAGGTATCCGGAGTACAACTCGTTGGCTCTCCCAGTACAAGTTTTAACAATGCCCTGGTAAGGCTCAGAGGTCAAACAGGGGCCTTGTATGTTGTAGATGGAGTGAAAATTAATAATCCAAGTGATATTAATATGGAAGATGTTGAGGACATATCCATATTAAAAGGGGTTGCCGGAACGGCATTGTATGGGACCGAAGCAAGGAACGGGGCGATAATTATCACCACGAAATCGGCTAGGTCCGGTCAGGCAGAAATTACTTTGGATGAAGGACTATCAATTTCCAGTCTCTATTTACTTCCGGAATATCAAAACCAATACGGGGGAGGATATAGTCAGGAATTTGATACTTATAACGGAGAATTGATTCCTAATTATTCTGCTGATGAATCCTGGGGGCCTGAACTGGACGGAAGAATGGTCAGGCACTGGGACAGCTGGATCGAAGGGACCGATGAATATGGTAAGCTAAGGGCTTGGTCTCCACAATCTAACAATGTCAGGGATTTTTATAGGACGGGGGTGACAAACAACCTTACATTAAGTTTCCTCAAGGGGGGGGAAGACTATAATATCAAAGCTATAGTCAACAACCTGAATACCGAACTGATCTACCCGAATTCCAAAAGAGAACAAACGACCGCCTCATTTAAGGCGTCCTATAACGTTACCGAGAAACTGAAGTTTTTGGGTAATTTCAATTATCAGTATCGATTTACTTTCAATAACCCTGATCAGGGCTACGGAAGTATTGGGTCCAATTTTAATCAGTGGTGGCAAAGACAGCTGGATGTAAAAAGGCTTCGGAATTACAGGAGAAACGGACAAATTGTTTCCTGGAACATGAAGTCTGTGAGTGATCCGACACCTCTGTATTGGAACTCTCCTTATTTTGAGGTTTACGAAAACCTCAATCACGAGACCAAAAATAGTGTATATGGTAGTATAGGACTGGAATATGAGGTTAATGACGATCTTACTGCTCTTGTCGATCTACGTCGCACCTCTGATATCTATAATTACGACGACAGGGCAGCCTGGGGAGGACTTGAAGTGCCATGGTATAAGGAAGAAACCTGGCAGACCCAGTTTACCGAACTGTATATGCAATTGAGTTACGACAAGAGTTTCGGGGATTTTGACTTGATTGCTACCGTAGGAGCACAGTGGAATCAACGAAAGTACAAGTGGCTTAAGGGGGAAACCGTAGGCGGGCTGCAAATACCTAATTACTATAGCGTGAACACTTCTGTGGACCCGGTAGATTATGACAGGAATAGTGAGCATGAAAAGAACTATTCCGGATTTGTAACAGCATCTCTGGGCTATAAAAACTTCTTGTACCTTGATGGTTCGTTCAGAAGGGATTATAGTTCTGCAGCAGATATGGACGACAACGCGCTCAACGTATATGGGATATCTACGAGCTTTATATTCTCACATTTTATACCCGAGGACAGCTTTCTGTCTTTTGGTAAGATAAGGGCCGGTCTGGCACAGGCTCCCGGATTCCCGTCCGTATATAGTTTGTTAAACGGGTATTCCATTAAAAACCCCTATGGAGGCAGTGTATCCCTGGGGATCCCCACTTCATTAAACAATCCTTATCTCAAGGGAGGCATCAGGGAAGAAAAAGAATTGGGAACCGAATTGCGCTTTTTGAGGAATCGCTTGGGACTGGATTTTACGTACTACAACAGGATAGATAAAGAGCTTCCCTCAAGCCTTACCCTTTCCGGAGCTACAGGTTATTACAATACTATGGGAAACCAATCCCGGTATGAAACCAACGGATGGGAATTAGCGCTGACCGGTACTCCCGTCCAAACAGACAATTTTAGTTGGAATGTGGCTTTTAATATTGCCGGGTATAATAAGAAGGTGATGAAAATCAACGATTTGGTAGACAGAACATCTGTGTCTAATGTGTGGAATTTGTATGTGTATGATGTAGAAGGAAGCAAGGCAGGTGATATATACGGATATGTATGGAAGAGGGACGAAAACGGGAAAGTTCTGATTAATGACCAGGGAACTATGCAGTATACGGATAACCTGGAAAAAGTCGGGAATATACAACCTGACTTTACCGGAGGATTTAACAACATGTTCAGGTATAAGAATTTTGATCTGAGTTTTTCTATGGATTTCCAAAAGGGAGGGTCTTTCTATTCGGTAACCAAAATGTTCAACGCTTCTGCAGGAGTGGGAGCGGAGACTGTCGGGGTAAATGACCTCGGAAATCAAATACGGGATGCAGTTGTCGGTGCCGGCGGAGAAGAACAAACCTATCTTAATGCAAATGAAGTTGCATCTAACTCCGGAGGGGTAAGGGTAGATGGTGTTGATGCTCAAACCGGAGAAGATGTATCGTATTACGTAAAACCCAGAACATATTTCGGTAGCCTTTACGGAATAGGAGAAGAGTGGGTTTACGATGCTTCCTACGTGAAACTAAGACAGGTGCGTTTGGGCTATAACTTGCCAAAAGAGGTGACCGAAAAGCTACCTTTCAGCAAAGTATATATCGGAGTGTATGCCAACAATCTTTGGCTTATATATTCTAAAGTAGACGGTATAGATCCTTCAGAAATAGAAGAATATCCGGGGTATGATGGAGGACAGGATTTACGATGGGTTGAAGGTGGACAAAGTCCGAGTCAGAGAACCTTTGGTTTCAATGTAAAACTGACTTTCTAATATGATTAATGCAATTAAATTTGAAAAGATGATAGAGTACACTAAAAGATTATATATATATGCTATAACAGCAGGACTGTTGGCATTCTCATGTGAAAATGTGGATTTCGGCGAAACCAATGTTGACCCGGATTTGCCTATCACTCCGGTAAGTAGTGGATTACTTACCAATGCTCAATGGTATATAGGGGAGGCGGTGACCAAAACGGTAGGGGATATCTATGTACAACATATTTCCAATATCACCTATACCGGGGAGTCCAGGTATGATTCAAAAAACTGGGACTCAGATGATCTGTACGTAAATCCCCTTCTCAACCTTCAGACGATAATTAATCTTAATGAAGATGAAGAAACTGCGGAGGGGCAATCGGTTTACGGTTCTAATGGCAACCAGCTGGCAGTCGCTAAAATACTTAAAGCTTTTTTATTCCACCATGTTACCGACCGGTGGGGAATGATGCCTTATTCCGAAGCTCTCCAGGGATTAGAAAATACGCATCCGGTATTTGATAATCAGGAGGCCATTTACAAATCGTTGTTTGATGAACTTGACGAGGCAATCGCATTGATGGATGATGGGGATGGCCCAACGGGAGATGTTATTTTTAATGGAGAAATGGACAGATGGAAGCAATTTGCCAATACCCTCAAACTGGTCATGGCATTGCGACTGTCCAATGTTTATCCGGAACCCTCGGGTTATGCGGCAACCGAGTTTAAAGAGGCGATGGCAGGGGCCATATCCTCTGTTTCGGAAAACCTTTATTATACCTTTTTGTCCGATGACAACAATGATAATCCGTGGCAAGATAGATTCCAAACCAGGGAAGACTATGCTTTAAGCGATGTGTTTACAGACCGCTTACTTGCAGATGGAGATCCGAGAATAGCAGCGTATGCCGATTATACCCGTACCAGTGTACAGGACGAAGATCCACAGTATATAGGGATGCCTTATGGGTTAACGACTTCCAGCTACAAAGCATCCGATGTGTCCTTGTTGAACAGCAATATTATTTATGACGGTACTTTTCCCGGAATCATTTTTACCTATGCACAGGTTGCATTTTCTTATGCCGAAGCCGTAGAGCTCGGATGGATAAGCGGGGATGCTTCCCAGTATTATGAAGAAGCGATCCGGGCCTCATTTGAACAATGGGAAGTAGAAGGTGCGGACGATTATATTACATCTGTAAGTTTAAGTTCAGATACAAAAACCGCAGTACAGCAAATAGCTGAAGAAAAATGGAAGGCTCTTTACCTGCAAGGCTATGAGTCATGGGCAGAGTGGAGAAGGACCGGATATCCGGAATTAACTCCTGCAGCCGAACCTTTAAACGGAACGGATATCCCAGTGAGACATGGTTATGATCTGGACTTTTCCGGAACTAATGCTGAAAATTATGAAGCGGCGGTGCAAGCTCAAGGACAGGATGATCTCAACACCAGATTGTGGTGGGATGAGGCACATCCCATTACAGGAAAATAGTCTTTGAAATATTCTCAATATTTGTTTGAATTAGTTTTTGAAAGGTCGTCTTAGGACCATCTGGGACGGCCTGTTTTTTTTAATGACCTTCTTTTTTAAGCATAGGAAATGTATACTGTTTCTGGATTTTTTATAAAATGTGTAATCAATACCGTGTCCGGTAGTGAGAAGGAGTTACTCCTTTCAATTCCTTGAACTTCCGGTTGAAATTGGTAATGTTCTGAAACCCGCACATTTCCGAAATTATGGAAATAGATAGTTCCGGGTTGCGATAAAGTAGTTTACAGGCATGTTCGATCCGTATCTCAATTAAAAACTGGAAAAAGGTCTTATTCGTTCGTTTTTTAAAATACCTGCAAAAAGCATTTTTACTCATATTAGCCTTTTCCGCAACGGTATCCAGGGAAATTACTTCGTTAAAGTGCTCCATAGCATGTTCAAAAACCGCACTCATGCGTTTTCCTTCATCATCCGTATATTTTTTACGGTACACAAAAGAAGATAAGGGCTGCTTTTCGGAATCTATAATAATATGGATGATCTTTAAAAGAGATCCTATACGTTCTATTTTGCTTTCCTTTTTCAGTTTGTTAAAACGTTTGATGATCTTTTTCTGTCCGGAAAGGACTTTAATTCCGTATTCCGCCTCTTTAAAGAAAACCTGCGTATCCGTTAAGTCCGGGATGGTAAAAAAATCTTTTCCGAAGGACGTTTTGGTAAAAAAAAGAGTATACATTACAGATCGGGGAGAAGCCTGTAAATCACTGCGGAACACATGAGGAATATTTTCTCCTATGACCAGGATGTCATTTTTCTTGTAATGATTGATCGTATCACCGACAATAAGTGACCCGGCACCTTCAACGATGAGACTTATCTGGATCTCTTCATGCTGATGAAGCTGGTCATAGAAAGCAATTTCATGGTCTTCCTGGTAGACGAGCGCTTCCTGTTCGGGTTTCGGAATTTTAAAGGGGAGGACTTTCAAAACATTAATTTTTTGTAAATATTACTAAAAAATCACTTGGAAATCAATATTTGTGGTAATATAGTGTCAGGATATGCTAATAATCGCCCATACAGACTTTTTCATAACCTTTATTTTTGTTGAAAAATTAATTAAGATGACACTAAAATGGGAAGGCGTAATGCCAGCGGTAACAACAAAGTTTACTGACGACGACCAGTTAGATTTGGTCACTTTCAAGAAAAATATCGAAGCTCAATTAGCAGCGGGTGTAAGTGGTATTATACTTGGGGGAACTCTCGGAGAGGCCAGTACACTGACAGGTGACGAAAAAGAAACGCTTATAAAAGAAACACTGAAAATTGTAAACGGCAGCGTACCGGTAGTAATTAATATTGCCGAGCAAAGTACCAGAGAAGCTATCCAAGTAGCTCAAAAAGCAGAACAACTGGGGGCTAACGGACTCATGATCCTTCCTCCCATGCGTTACAAGGCAACAGACTACGAAACCGTGGTATATTTCAAGGAAATAGCAAAGAGTACCTCACTGCCTATAATGATCTACAATAACCCGGTAGATTACAAAATTGAAGTTACACTGGATATGTTTGAGGAACTTATAGAATTGGATAACATCCAGGCAGTAAAAGAATCTACCCGTGATATTACCAATGTTACCCGTTTCAAAAACCGTTTCGGAGATCGGTTAAAGATACTCGGTGGAGTAGATACATTGGCACTCGAAAGCTTAACGGCAGGTGCGGACGGATGGGTCGCCGGACTCGTGGATGCCTATCCGGCAGAAACGGTAGCTATTTACAAACTGGTAAAAGCCGGTAAACTGGATGAGGCTATAGCTATATACAGGTGGTTTATGCCGTTGCTGGAACTGGATATTTCTCCGCAACTGGTACAAAATATAAAATTGGCGGAGGTAGCCACAGGCATAGGAACGGAAAACGTACGGGCGCCGCGTTTGCCATTACAGGGAACAGAACGCGAAAGAGTTCTGGCTATCATTGACGAAGCCATGAAAACCCGTCCGGCATTACCGGATTATATGAATTTGTAACTATACTGATTACCCTCCGTATCCACCCTTTAGGGCAATGTCATTTAGTTCGTGTTATAATAGGCTGAAAAAGAAGTATGTTTAGAAAAGGACAAAAGGCTCCTCCCTTCATCCCGATGATTATCGGGAGAAGGGAGGTACCCGAGCGCAGCTAAGGGGGGAGGGTTTGAAATCTCGGACCATTGGTATAACCGTAAACACTGTGAATATATGCCAAGGTTCGGGCTGGTCAAAACTCCCCGTCCCGCAAAGCGGTCCACCCCTCTTCTCCCGATAATCATCGGGATGAAGAAGAGAGCTTTAAAAAAGGCCAAAAGACGAACAAATTGGCTTAACTAAATGACATTGCCCTTTAGGACTGAGGTCAAGGACGGAGGCTAAACGAGACAAGTTTGATCCATTACTGCTCCCGATCCCGATAACTATATCGGGATTATCGAGGGATAAAAAGTGTAAATGAATTTAATAACCCAAAAACAAGAAAGCTATGATTACAGGAAAAAATTACATAGGGGAAGAGCTTTCCGCATCAGGACAAGTAACCTACAAAACCATTAACCCGGAAACCAATTCGGAGAACGAAACCGTGTTTTACGAAGCTACAAATGAGGAAGTGGATAAAGCGGTTGCACTTGCCACCGAAGCTTTCCGTACGTATAAAAAGACCAGCGATGAGGACAAGGCGACTTTTCTGGAAGCCATCGCTACAGAGTTGGAAGCTTTAAAAGGCAGTCTTATAGATGTCTATAAACAGGAATCCGGTTTGCCGGATGGCCGTGCCAACGGAGAATTTGCACGTACAACGGGGCAACTAAGGGCTTTTGCCACCATGCTACGGGAAGGATCATGGGTAGAAGCCATTCTCAATGTTTCGGAAGGAAAGCCCGATCTTAGACGTATGCAGATCCCTTTGGGGCCTGTAGTGGTTTTCGGAGCAAGTAATTTTCCGTTTGCTTTCTCCACGGCCGGGGGAGACACGGCCAGTGCCCTGGCTGCGGGATGTCCTGTCCTCGTAAAGTCACATCCCTTACATGCGGGGACAGGAGAACTGGTTTCTTCGGCAATTATAAAAGCGGCAAAAAAAACAGGTATGCCGGATGGCGTTTTTTCCAATCTCAACAGTAAAGGGATCGAAGTCGGACAAATCCTGGTACAACATCCCCTGGTTAAAGCCGTAGGTTTTACAGGAAGCATAAAAGGAGGAACAGCGTTGTGCAAGCTGGCAGCAGAACGGGAAGAGCCTGTTCCGGTATATGCCGAAATGGGAAGTATCAATCCCGTGATTGTTCTTCCTTCCGCATTAAAAGAGAAGGCAGGATTCTGGGCCGAACAATACGCGGGGTCCATTACTGCCGGGACAGGGCAATTCTGTACAAACCCGGGATTGATCCTGGGAGTTAAAAGTGAAGCTTTCGATACTTTTATAGCGGACCTGGGTAAAGCGATTTCCGGAATCGCCCCTACCTGTATGTTACACCCTGGTATTAAAAAACAATACGATAAAAACAAAGAAACCGTATTGTCCCAGCCCGGTTTTCGGGGAGTAGCTTCCCCGGATGTGGAGGTAAAGGACAACTATGCCTTACAAAATGTGATCACTGTAGACGGCGATGTGTTTTTGAAAAACAAAACCTATCACCGGGAAGTATTCGGTCCGTTTTCGGTTATAGTGCAGTGTGAAGATGCGGCACAGCTTACGGAGGTCCTGGCAAATCTCGAAGGACAATTAACCGGTACCGTACTGAGCGAAGATGAAGCGGAATTACATGATTTTTCAGAAACGATCGAAGCGCTGAAGAGCCGTGTAGGGCGGTTGATCTTTAACGGGGTCCCTACCGGGGTGGATGTTTGTGCGGCAATGACACATGGTGGCCCGTTCCCGGCAACGTCCGACAGTAAATTTACTTCCGTAGGTCTCACCGCCGTGAAACGCTGGGTACGTCCTGTATCCTACCAGGACTGGCCGGACGCATTATTACCGAAGGCGTTACAAAACAGTAATCCTTTACAGATTTCAAGAACCATAAACGGAAAAGTGACTAAAAACGCTGTGTAGCCAATGGCGAGAAAAACCTTTTTTTGTGTAGATGCACATACCTGTGGCAACCCGGTGAGAGTGGTTGCCGGCGGTGGCCCCTTTTTAGAGGGAGTCACCATGAGTGCAAAACGTCAGCATTTTTTAAAAGAGTATGACTGGATCCGGAAAGGACTGATGTTCGAGCCCCGGGGTCATGACATGATGAGCGGAAGCATTTTGTTTCCGCCTGCCGACCCTCAGAATGATGTAGGAATACTTTTTATCGAAACCAGCGGATGCCTGCCCATGTGCGGACACGGTACCATTGGTACGGTAACGGTCATGATCGAAGAAGGACTGGTAATACCCAAAATTCCCGGGCAGTTGCGACTGGAAACCCCGGCGGGACTGGTAAAGGTAGTGTATCGGCAGGAAGGTAAAAAGGTGACTTCGGTACGGCTGACGAACATAAAATCATACCTGGCGGCCGAAAATATTACCGTGGAATGCCCGGACCTGGGAGAACTGACTGTAGATGTTTCCTATGGCGGGAATTATTATGCCATAGTAGAGGTTCAGGAAAATTTCAAAGGACTGGAACATTACCAGGCCAGTGAATTGATAACCTGGAGCAGGGTAATGCGCAGCCGCATCAATGCATCCGACTCTTTTGTACATCCCGAGGATCCTACGATCAACGGCCTGAGTCATATTCTATGGACCGGTGCTACGCTGAATGAGGAAAGTACCGCCAGGAATGCCGTCTTTTACGGGGATAAAGCCATAGACAGGTCGCCCTGTGGTACAGGTACGTCCGCGCGGATGGCCCAGTGGTATGCCAAAGGCAAGCTCAAAAAAGGAGATGAATTTATCCACGAAAGCATTATTGGCAGTAAATTCATAGGTCGTATTGAGGAAGAATCCGAACTGGCCGGTAAAAAAGCTATAATCCCCAGTATAGAGGGCTGGGCTAAAGTGACCGGGTATAATACGATTATCATAGATGACGAAGATGACCCTTATGCACATGGTTTCCAGGTACTATAACTAAACTTTAAGCCATTGAGAAAAACAATTATCATAGGAGGAGGGATAGCGGGACTTTGCTCCGCATACTACCTGGTTAAAGAGGGCTACCGGGTAACGGTGATAGACCGTGAAGATATTTCCGGCGGGGCCTCCTTTATCAATGCGGGGTATCTTACCCCGAGCCATATTATTTCCCTAGCCGCACCGGGTATGGTCACGAAGGGACTGAAATGGATGTTTAACAGTAAGAGCCCGCTTTACATAAAGCCCCGCCTGGATATTGATTTTATGAAGTGGGGACTCCTGTTTAAAAAATCCGCCACGGCGCAACGGGTAGAAGCTTCTATCCCGGTTATAAAAGAACTGAACCTGAAAAGCAGGGATCTCTACGATGCCATGCTCGATTCCCTCGATTTTGAATTCCATTACGGTCGTGACGGGGTATTAATGGTCTACACGGGAACCAAAGCGGAAGAAGAGGAACTGCACCTGGCCGAAAGAGCATTAAAAGAAGGGTTGGAAGCCAGATGCCTGAATAAAGAGGAACTGAAAACAATGCAACCGGTATTCTCCGATAATGTCCTCGGTGCGGTTTTGTATGAGTGCGACAGGCATATTACTCCGAATGAGTTTATGCAGAATCTGAAACAATGGCTTATGAATAAAGGTGTGGAGTTCCAATTACACCAGGAAGTTACCGACATGAAGATCTCCGGGAATAAAATTGCCGCGGTACAGACAAACAAAGGCAGCTATGAAGGGGATGAGGTTGTTCTCGCTGCCGGAAGCTGGACATTTCCCCTGGCAAAAAAACTAGGTCTTTACATTCCGGTTCAGGGAGGGAAAGGCTACAGTATGAATGTAAAACGCCATACCGGGATTACTCTTCCGGCCATCTTGACGGAAGCAAAGGTTGCCGTAACCCCTATGCACGGCTTTACCCGCTTTGCCGGAAGTATGGAATTTTCCGGTAATAACGATTTTATCCGCAAAGAACGGGTAGAGGCTGTTGCCGCTGCCGTAAAAAAATATTACAACGGGATTGAGATCAACGAAGAAGAAAAAGCCGGGGCGCTTTCCGGTTTGCGTCCTGTTTCTCCGGACGGATTGCCTTTTATCGGAAAAACGTCAAAGTATAAAAACCTTACCATAGCATCCGGGCATGCCATGATGGGATTCAGCCTGGGTCCCGTAACCGGTAAACTGGTCAAGCAACTTGTTGTCGGTGAAAAACGTCTTATGGATATAACACCGCTGCGACCGGAACGTTTTAAATAACAGGTATGGATTTACATCAGCGCTTCTGTGTTCTGTATATTGCGGGTTTGAGGGTATATTCTTGTTAAAAAGCATCAAAAATCATATTAAAATCACATACTTACGTGGTTTTATTCAAAATACCGGTTAATAAAGTATGAGTTTTGGTTAATATATACTTACAGAAACTTAATGATTATTTATAGGTTTATAAATAATTATTTTGTGATGAGAAAACGATTCAAATTAAGTGTTTTCTGGGCATTTTTCTCCCTGCTTCCTTCACTGTATGGCCAGGGAACCCTGGCGGAATATAAGAAATCGGTGGCTGTGGATACCCTGTTCAAAAATAAGGTTTATAATACCCCGGAACTTTTTCACTGGCAGGGCGATAGTTTGTGCTGGTATAAAAACAATACGGCGAAAGGAACGGAATATCTTTTGATTTCAACAAAAGATCTGGCACAACAAAAAGCTTTTGACCATCAGAAACTGGCTTTGGGACTGGAAAAACTTATCAGTGAAAAAGTAGAAGCAGATAGTTTGGGTATTGATAACCTCCAATTTGCGGAAGATTCATTTACCTTTCAGACCGATAGCCTGGAAATCAGCTGTGATCTTCCGGATTATAAACTCCGGCTGATAAAAGAACTTGAAAAAAAGGAAAAAGACGGGAGAAGATATTGGGGGAAACGTTTCGATGAATCCGAAAACAACCCGGTGATCTCACCGGACAGTGTCTACCTTGGCTTTATTAAAAATCACAATCTCTACATCAAAAACAGGAACACCGAAGAAGAAACCCGGTTGAGTTTTGACGGTTCCGGGGGTTTTTATTATTCTTCCCACATAGAATGGTCGCCGGACAGTAAAAAAATAATGGCTTATAAAGTCCGCCCAGGAGAAGAACATAAGATCTATTTTGTGAGATCTACGCCTGACGATCAATTTCAGCCCCGATTGGAATCCCGTGATTACCTCAAACCGGGCGATGAGCTACCTTTCCGCAGTCCGCAACTGTTTGATGTGGTATCCGGAAAACATACGCCCGTAGCTACCGACCTTTTTTCACAACAATACAGCCTGTCAAATTTTGCCTGGAAGGAAAACAGCAGCACTTTTACTTTCGAATATAATCAGCGCGGACACCAGGTTTACCGGGTTTTATCCGCAGATGCCAATACCGGGAAGGTAAGTACAATTATAGAAGAGACCAGTCCCACATTTATAGACTACAGCGGCAAAAAATACAGGCATGACAGTGATGACGGCAAGGAGATAATCTGGGCTTCAGAAAGGGATGGTTATAATCATTTGTACCTGTATGACGGACAAACAGGAAAAGTGAAAAACCAGGTAACCAGGGGAAACTGGCCGGTGAGAGAAGTTATTGAGGTAGACGAAGAAAACCGGCAGATCTACTTTACCGCAAGCGGAATGGATAAAAACCAGGACCCGTATCTATTGCATTATTGCCGTATCGATTTTGACGGAAAGAACTTCGTTCGCTTTACCAAAGAGAACGGTAACCACAAAGTCACATTTTCCCCGGGCCGTAAATTTTATATAGATCAGTATTCCAGGGTTGATGTGCCACCGGTAACGGTTTTGAAAAGTACGGATACTCAGAAAGAGGTTCTTCCTTTACAAAAAGCCGATGTTTCCGCCTTACTGGCAACCGGATGGAAAATGCCGGAGACTTTCACCGCCAAAGGGCGTGACGGAAAAACGGATATCTGGGGTATTATCGTAAGACCCACGACTTTCGACCCGGACAAAAATTATCCCGTTATAGAATATATCTACGCGGGCCCCCACGATTCCTTTGTGCCTAAAAGTTTCCGGTCCGTGTATTACGGGATGACCACCCTGGCAGAATTAGGATTTATAGTAGTGCAGATAGACGGCATGGGAACATCCAACCGCTCCAAAGCATTCCATGACGTATGCTGGAAAAACCTGAAAGATGCCGGTTTCCCGGACAGGAAATTATGGATAAAAGCCGCGGCAAAGAAATATCCCTATATCAACAGTGAAATGGTAGGCATTCACGGTACTTCGGCAGGAGGACAAAATGCCGGGGCGGCTGTGGTTTTTAATTCCGATTTCTATAAGGCTGCCGTAGCATCCTGCGGGTGCCACGATAACCGTATGGATAAAATATGGTGGAACGAACAATGGATGGGATATCCCGTAGGGCCGCATTACGCCGCCTGTTCCAATACCGAAAATGCAGCTTCCATGAACGGAAAACTTTTGTTGATGGTAGGAGAGGTAGATGACAATGTAGATCCGGCTTCAACCATGCAGTTTGCCGACGCCCTGATCAAGGCGGGGAAAGATTTCGAACTGGTGGTATTACCGGGGCAATCACATACTTCGGGAGGAGAATACGGAGATCGGAAAAGAAGGGACTTTTTTGTGAAAAACCTTTTGAAAGTAACCCCACCCTCCTGGAATAGCATATATGAATAAAAATCTCGTTGCAGCAAAGGAAATATTTTTAAAATTATGGTAGAAAACGATTTAATACATGACAAAAATCGCTTTTTGCATAATTTGACCGGAAAATCAGTTTGTCCCCGGCCATTTCGACTGTCCCGATATTTATCGGGATGCTCCCTTTAGGGCTGGGGTAACAATCCCGATCCCGATAATTATCGGGACTTTCGGGAGAGGAATTATCGAAATTCAATTTTTGTCATATACTAAAAGAAAACAATTAAAATATGAAGGTGTATACCACTATATTCATTCGGGTAATCCTGTTTGCTACTGTTTTGGCAGGGCACGTAGTAACGGTTCAGGCACAAAATGGCGACCAGATACTGGACGGGATCGGTGAGACCGGGATGATTGCACGTTACATGTTCAACGGAGATGGTAAAGACTGGTCGCGTAATAATTTACACAGCACTATTCACGGTCCCAGGGCAAAATTTGTCAGGGACGATAAATTCGGAAAAGTCCTGGCACTTCCCGGTGACGGCGAATCTTTTGTGTCGATTCCCGGCCAGACCTTAACGGGAATAGAGTCTCTCAGTATAACGGGATGGATTTACCTGTACTCCGACCAACCGGGCCAGCGATTTTTTGATTTCGGTAAAGACGCAGACATACATTTTTTTGCCGCACCTGCGGGAACTGAGAACAAGAAAGGTTTTCAGGCAGCCATTACGGCAGGAGCAGGCGATGAGAACGGACCGGTTTCACCGGCCGTAGGTACTGAGCGCTGGGAGCACCTTGCCGTAGTTATTGACGTCCCTTCAAAATCCATACGGACATATGTCAATGGCAAGCCAACAGGGGAAGCTAAGAAGATAGAATTGGATTTAGAAGAAGTATTCGATAAAGAGTCAGGTGAAAATAACCTGCTCTATATTGGAAAATCGCTGTTACCGGAAGATCCGTATCTTAATGCAAGTATACATGATTTCCGGATCTACCGTATTCCCCTGAGTGAAAAGCAGGTGGCCAGAATTCATTATAATGCGCTGAAAGGAGAGCACGAAGGTTCTGCGAAAATGGAGAAATCAGAAGACGATCTGCCGGAATTTTCTGAGACCGATCCTCAGCTATATAACGAATACTTGGTTAGCGTACCGGATGTAGAAGTGGAAACAGAAGAAGGATATTTGCCGCGATTACCACGTTACGTAGAAGGTACGTATAGAGATGAGATTGATGGACCCGAAGTACGTGTACTCTGGCCGGCGCCAACCGATAATGGCGATGTCCTTAAACCGGGCCGTTACACCGTAACCGGTCGTATTGCCGGTACAAATTTGCAGCCGAAGGCTGTGGTAACAGTAGAAAAGACCAAAGAATCAACTACACCCAACCGCACATTGGACGTCTTTGCACTGGACCAGGTTTCCCTAAGCGCCGATGCTCATGGACACGAAACCAAATTTATCGAGAATCGCGATAAATTTATAACCACGCTGGCCGAAACCGATCCCGATGCTTTTCTCTATATGTTCCGTAATGCCTTCGGACAGCAGCAACCTAAGGGGGCGAAACCTCTGGGAGTCTGGGACAGCCAGGAAACTAAATTACGCGGGCATGCAACAGGTCATTATCTTACGGCGATCGCGCAGGCTTATGCGGGCACGGGATATGATAAGACACTTCAGGCCAGTTTTGCTGATAAAATGGAGTATATGGTTAACACCCTCTACGAATTATCGCAAATGACCGGAAAGCCCGGCGAGGCGGGTATCGGACATGTATCCGATCCGTCAGCGGTGCCCCCGGGCTCCGGAAAATCAGGTTATGACTCCGATCTCAGCGAAGAAGGGATCCGTACCGATTACTGGAACTGGGGTGAAGGGTTTATCAGCGCTTATCCGCCCGATCAGTTTATTATGCTGGAAAACGGGGCTAAGTATGGGGGACAGAAAAACCAGGTTTGGGCACCTTACTATACGTTACATAAAATTCTGGCCGGATTGATGGATGTTTATGAAGTAAGCGGTAATGAAAAAGCCCTTGAAATCGTAAGAGGGATGAGTGATTGGGTATACGTTCGTCTTAGCCGTTTGCCCACGGAAACCCTCATAAGCATGTGGAATACCTACATAGCAGGTGAATTCGGAGGAATGAATGAGGCTATGGCACGTTTGTACCGCATTACCAAAGAACCACGTTACCTTAAAGCCGCTCAATTGTTCGATAATATCGATGTCTTTTTCGGAGACGCAGGGCATTCGCACGGACTCGCTAAAAATGTAGATTCCTTCCGCGGATTGCATGCCAATCAGCATATTCCACAGATCGTGGGAGCTATCGAAATGTATCGCGACTCAAATGCCTCCGAATATTACAGGGTGGCCGATAATTTCTGGTATAAAACCGTCAATGATTATATGTATAGCATCGGAGGTGTTGCAGGTGCGCGTAATCCTGCCAATGCCGAATGCTTTGTCAGTCAGCCGGCAACACTCTATGAAAACGGCTTCTCTTCCGGGGGACAGAATGAAACCTGTGCGACCTACAACATGTTAAAACTGACCCGAAACCTGTTTCTTTTCGATCAGCGGGCAGAGCTGATGGACTATTACGAACGTGGACTGTACAATCATATTCTGGCCTCCGTGGCCGAGGACAGCCCTGCCAATACCTATCATGTTCCGCTAAGACCGGGTGCGGTCAAACAGTTTGGAAATCCTCATATGACTGGCTTTACCTGCTGTAACGGTACGGCTATAGAGAGCAGTACCAAACTGCAAAATTCGATTTATTTTAAAAGTAAAGATAACCGTGCGCTATATGTAAATCTCTATGTGCCTTCCACTCTAAAGTGGACCGAACGTAATGTAACGGTAGAGCAAACAACTAATTTTCCCAAGGAAGACCACACCCGTTTAACAATAAAAGGCAGTGGGGAATTCGATATTCATGTACGTGTACCGAAATGGGCTACCAAAGGATTTTTCGTAAAGATCAACGGGAAAGAGCAAAAGATAGAGACTAAGCCCGGTAGCTATCTCAAACTAAGCCGTAAATGGAAAGACGGCGACACTGTAGAGTTGCAGATGCCATTCCGGTTTTACCTGGACCCGGTAATGGACCGGCAAAACATAGCCAGCCTGTTTTACGGACCGGTACTGCTGGCAGCCCAGGAGTCCGAACCGGGAAAGGAATGGCGAAAAGTGACCCTGGATGCAGAGGATATAGGTAAATCGATAAAAGGCGACCCCACGCAGTTGGAATTCACCATTGACGGTGTGATCTTTAAACCTTTTTATGAAACTTACGGACGTCATTCGGTTTACCTGGATGTTACGTTAAAGTAGACCCCGACAGCAGTCAGGGAAGACTTTCATATATTTATCAGGCAACATCGCGATGCCTGCGGATATATCAAAAACAATGAACAAGGATTTAGTACATGACAAAAATTGTTTTTACCAGGTTTCCCGGAAAATCAGTTTTACCCCTCCCGATAATTATCGGGACTAAAGGGAGCCTGATTTTCCTCGTCCCGATATTCATCGGGATGCTCCCTTTAGGGCTGGGGCTAACAATCCCGATCCCGATAATTATCGGGACTTTCGGGAGAGGAATTATCAAAATTCAATTTTTGCATGTACTAAAAAACAAGTATTATAATTTTTCAAATCTCATTAAACCTTTGCTATGAGAAAACTAGTAAGCACTCTTATTATTTTTATTTCCATCTGCAGTATCGCGCATGCCCATGAAATGATCGATGCTATAGACAGCTACGAGGCAGATAAGCGAACCTTAAATGCCACCTATACCATCGGGGAGTCCGGGGAGTATTACCAGCGGTTCAGTACGCTTTATCAAACCTGGAACAAAAAACTCGAAGCGATCGATTTCGATGCATTGTCGCAGGAAGGCAAAGCCGATTATATTATGCTGAAAAACCGTATTGGCAAAGAAGATTATCATTTGCAACTGGCATACAAGGCGTACAAAAAGGTGGCGGCCGTAGCGGATTTTGCCGGGGATCTCTATACTTTTATCCGGGAACGAAGACATGGTAAACGCCCCGACGCACAAACATTGGCCCGGCAGTTTACAACGGCTTCGCAGCAGGTAGATGAAAAAATGAAAACGCTGAACGAAACGCCTTTTGAAGACTGGGTGCAGGCCGATAAGGCTGCGGCAGTGGTGACGTCACTGCACCGGGCGCTGGAAGAGGCCTACAAATTTTACTATAGCTACGATCCGGAATTTACCTGGTGGATGGAAAAACCCTATGAGGAACTGGACGAGAAACTCTCGGCTTACGAAACTTTTTTAAAAGAGCATTATTCCGACAATAGCGTAAAAGACGACGGAAGCGGTATTATAGGAAAACCCATAGGGCGGGATGCGTTGTTGAAAGAACTGGCTTTTGAATTTATTCCCTATACTCCCGAGGAACTTATTGCTACCGCAGAAAAACAGTTTGATTGGTGTAAGGCCGAAATGATAAAAGCATCCCGCGAAATGGGGTACGGGGATGACTGGAAAGCGGCTTTCGAACATGTAAAAAACACATACGTTCCCGCAGGAGAGCAACCTCAGGCTATTAAGGATCTTTTTGATCATTCCGTAAAATTTATAGAAGAAAGGGATTTGATAACCCTTCCGGACCTGGCGAAGGAAACATGGCGTATGATCATGATGACCCCGGAACGACAGAAAGTAAACCCTTTTTTTACCGGGGGATGGGAAATCAGTATCTCCTATCCCACACAGGACATGTCTCAGGAAGATAAACTGATGAGCATGCGGGGAAACAACCCTAATTTTTCCTATGGCACCGTACAGCATGAGTTGCTACCCGGGCACAACCTACAGTTCTTTATGAATGCACGGCACAAAAGCTACCGGCGTGCGTTCAACACACCGTTCTGGATTGAAGGCTGGGCCTTGTACTGGGAGATCATTTTGTGGAATAAGGATTTTGCACAGACATCCGAACAGAAAATGGGAATGCTCTTCTGGCGTATCCATCGTTGTGCCCGTATCATTTTTTCCCTGAAATTCCAGCTTGGAGAAATGACCCCGCAGCAATGTATAGATATGCTGGTTGAAGAAGTCGGGCACGAATACGCCAATGCAGAAGCAGAAGTGAGAAGGTCCTTTGCTACCACGTATACGCCGCCTCTCTATCAGGTGGCTTATATGATCGGAGGGTTACAATTTTACGCGCTTCGAAAAGAAATGCTCGAAAAAGGATGGACAGAAAAGCAGTTCCACGACCGGGTGATAAAAGAAAACCGGATGCCCGTAGAAATTCTCAGGGCTGTTTTACAGGATAAGCCGTTGACAAAGAAGTTTTCGACAAAGTGGAAATTTTCTACGGATTTTAAATAGAAATATATGCAGGATCAAAGACGTTCTTGGAAAGTATTAAAGTACATTTTCGTTTCCCTTCTCCTTGTATTGCAAGGTTGCGGACAGAAAAAAGAACAAAGCGGGAAACCGGAAAAACGAAGCCGGGAAGAGCTTCGGGGGAGTATCACTCCGGAGCGAAGCTGGTGGGATGTACAGCGGTATGACATCGCCGTAACCCCCGATTTTGATGGCAAAAGCCTGGCAGGGAGCAACAAAATAACTTATAAAGTAGTCGAAAAGGACCATTCGGAGTATATGCAGATCGATTTGCAGTCTCCGCTGCAAATAGACAGTGTTATATACAATGACGATAAAAGCCTGTCCTTTACGAATGACGGAAACGTATGGTATATAAAAACCGGGAAACAACCGGAAAACCAGGAAAATTCCATAACCGTGTTCTATCATGGTAACCCCAGAGAAGCCGTCCGCGCTCCGTGGGACGGCGGGTGGACCTTTACCCGGGATTCCCTGGACCGTCCGTGGATGACGGTAACCTGCCAGGGACTGGGAGCTTCCGTTTGGTATCCTAATAAAGATCATCAGAGTGATGAGCCGGACAAAGGGGCATCATTAACCATGACCGTTCCGGAAGATTTGACCGCCGTAGCCAACGGAAGGTTGATCCAAAAAACATCCGACAAAGGAAAAACGACCTATTCCTGGGAAGTAAAGAACCCGATAAACAATTACAACATTATCCCCTACATAGGACATTATGTAAATTTCGGTGAAACCTATGAAGGGAAAAAGGGTAGTCTGGATATCGATTACTGGGTACTCGATTATAACCTCGAAAAAGCCAAAGCATACATGCCCGCGGAAGTACACAATATGTTACAAAGTTTCGAATACTGGTTCGGGCCGTACCCGTTTTACGAAGACGGTTACAAACTGGTAGAAACAGAACATACCGGTATGGAACACCAGTCGGCCATAGCGTATGGAAATCATTATAAACCCGGCTACCGCGGACGGGATGGTTCGGGTACCGGCCTGGGAATGAAGTGGGATTTTATCATCATACACGAAAGCGGTCACGAATGGTTCGGCAATAACATTACCAGCAATGACCTGGCGGATATGTATATACATGAGAGTTTTACCAACTACAGCGAAACCCTGTTTGTGGAGTCCATGTTCGGAAAAGAAGCCGGTAACCAATACAATTTCGGTATTCGTAAGGGTATTCAGAACGATACACCCATTATTCCCGAATACGGTATCAATGCCAAAGGAAGCGGGGACATGTACCCCAAAGGAGGGAATATGCTTCATACCGTAAGACATAGTATAGACAATGATTCGCTCTTTCGGGATATCCTTACCGGTTTGAACAGGACTTTCTATCATCAAACCGTAGACGGCACAGAAATACTCGGGTATATTTCACAAAAGGCAGGCTACGATTACAGCAAAGTATTCGAACAATACCTAACCACTACAGAGATACCGGAGCTGGAATTGTATTACGATGCCGGTAAAAAAGAGATGTATTACAAGTGGGGCAATAGTATAAAAGGATTTAATTTACCCCTATCTTTACGAAACAAAAAAGCAGACATTCGCATTATCCCGTCCGGGGAATGGCAAAGCATACCTGTCAATGAAGATCAACGCTCTTTATTTCTCCCCGAAGCCGTAGAAAAAATGTATTATATCGGGATAAAACAAGCGGATGCTTTACGATAATCCATAAAAGCAATTTATTTTTATGTTTTCAACACAGACGTATCAATCCAGAAGACAACAATTAAAAGAAGAAGTTCAACAGGGTATTTTGCTGTTTCCGGGTAACGGGGAAAGCGGGATGAACTATAAAGATAACTGGTATCCTTTCCGGCAGGACAGTACCTTTTTGTACTACACAGGGATCAACAATATACCCGATATTTATTTTGCTATCGATATTGATGAAGACCGGGAAATACTTTTCGGGGACGATCCTACCCCGGAAGAAATGGTATGGACGGGCGCCGTAGACCCATTGGAAGATTTTGCGCAGAAATCGGGCATTGCTGCGGTAAAACCTTTCAGGGAGCTCGCCGATTTTATCAGGGCGCAAAAACAAAAAGGCAGAACAATTCACTTTTTACCGCCCTATCGTGCCGAAACTACCGTACAACTCAGCGATTTGCTCAGTATTCCCGTAGGAGAAGTAGAGAAAAACAAGTCGGATGCCTTTATAAAAGCGGTGGTAAAACAGCGTTCGGTAAAGTCCGGTGAAGAGATAGAAGAAATAAACAAGGCTGTAAACATTACAGCAAAAATGCATACCTATGCTATCCGGAATGCTATCCCGGGCAAAACCGAAAAGGAGATAGCCGGGGATTTACAGGCCATAGCTATCGGTGGCGGGGGGAATATTTCCTTCCCGATCATCCTGACTAAAAACGGGCAGTACCTTCACAATCACGCTACACAGGCTGTGATACGGGAAGGCGATCTTATTTTGTGCGATTGTGGCGCTGAGACGGCTATGAACTATGCGGGTGATATGACCCGGACTTTCCCTGCCGGAAAAGCGTTTACATCTTTACAAAAAGAAGTGTATAATATCGTTCTTAATGCTCATAATTCGGCTATAGAGACCCTGAAGCCGGGGGTGCGCTTCAAAGATGTGCACTTGCTGGCCTGTACCAGGTTAACCGAAGGGCTTAAAGATATGGGATTGATGAAGGGCAGTACGGAAGAAGCTGTTGCAGCAGGGGCGCATACCCTGTTCTTTCAGTGCGGACTCGGCCACATGATGGGGATGGACGTACACGATATGGAGAACCTCGGTGAAGCCTATGTGGGTTATACGGATAACCTGAAAAAAAGTACGGAATTCGGACTCAAATCACTCCGGTTAGGAAAAGAACTGGAACCGGGCTATGTGCTTACCGTGGAACCGGGAATCTATTTTAACCCGTTTTTGATCGATGCCTGGAGGGCACAGAAAAAATATACGGATTTCGTCAATTATGATGAGGTTGAAAAATTTAAGAACTTCGGAGGGATCCGTGTTGAAGAAGACTTCGTGATTACCGATTCCGGCAGTAAACTCCTCGGGGAGCCCCTGGCCAAAACTCCCGAAGCGATAGAAGAACTCAAGAATTCATAAAAGAATACCTTTTTGAAAGTGAATAAGATAAATATCCTGCTGCTGACCTTTTTGATATCGGGCACAGCATTGCTTAGTGCACAACAGACAGATTCCATACTTACCCCGGACCGTATCTATAACTCCCGGGAATTCCGGGCAGACAGGCAGCGGCCCGTTTTCTGGGTTGAAGACGGAGATGCTTTTGTTAGTATAGAACGTAACAGTCAGGGAGAAGACCAGTTGGTGAAATACATCAGTAAAAATAACAGGAGCAGCATCTATCTTTCCGCAGAAGCCATTACCCCGGAAGGCACGGACAAAGCCCTGGAAATAGAAGATTTTACCTTGTCGCCGGATGAGACCAAAGTGCTGATCTTTACCAATTCCAGCAGGGTATGGCGTTCCAATACCAAGGGAGATTACTGGGTGTATGACTTCGATAACGATAAATTGAGCCGGGTAGGAAAGGATTTTCCTTCCTCTTCCCTGATGTTCGCCAAGTTTTCCAGGGATAACAGCTTTGTAGCGTATGTACAGGGCTTTAATATCTATAAAGAAGATTTTACCACCGGTAAGGTCACCCGACTAACCACTGATGGTAACGGTGACATCATTAACGGTACATTTGACTGGGTGTACGAAGAAGAGTTCGGTATGCGTGACGGTTTTTCATGGAGCCCGGACGCATCAAAAATAGCTTTCTGGCAACTGGATGCTTCGGATATCGGTACTTTTTACATGATGAATAATACCGATTCGGTATATGCCAAACCTGTTCCGCTGCAATACCCAAAAGTGGGTTATGACCCGTCTGCAACCAAGGTAGGAGTGGTCGATGTAAATTCCAAAGCGATTACCTGGATTCCCGTTCCCGGCGATGCCATACAGCATTATCTGCCTGCCATGCAGTGGGTAAACGAAGATCTTTTGCTGATCCAGCAACTCAACCGGAAGCAGAACGAACTCCGTATTTACACTTATAAACCTTCCTCCGGGAAATTGAAAAAAATATATGCCGAAACCGAAGATACCTGGGTAGACCTGAGGTATCCGGATATCTCCTCCAATCAATGGGGAAATAACGATTTTCTGCTTACCGATAACAATACGGCTTTATTGCGTATGACCGAAAAAGACGGGTGGAGACATATCTATAAAATAAGCCTGGAAGACGGCAGCAAAACATTGCTCACGCCGGGCGAATATGATGTTGCGGCCTATTATGCCATCACAAATAAAGATATTTTCTTCAGCGCCTCTCCGGACGACCCCGCGCAGCGTTATCTTTACAGTGTACCGTTGAACGGAAAAGGAGATTTAAAACGCATAACCCCGGATAATTTCAGCGGCGTGAACACCTATAACATATCGCCGAATGGCAAATATGCCATTCACAATCATACCGATGCCGAAAATCCCGTTACTACCAGGCTTATCCGTCTGCCGGGGCATAAGACTATCAGTGTACTGGTGGATAATGAAGAATTGAAAGGTAAACTGAAAACTCTGCAACTCCCGTCCGTAGAGTTCTTCCGGGTAACTACTTCCGAAGGTGTTGAGGTGGAAGGACGGATAACCAAACCTTCCGGATTTGACCCTTCGAAAAAATATCCCGTGATATTCCATGTATACGGGGAACCCTGGGGGCAAATGGCTATCGATAGCTGGATAGGCCTTTATGATATTTTCCTGGCGCAGAAGGGATTTGTAATTATCAATATGGATAACCGGGGAACGCCTTCGCTAAAAGGAAGCGCATGGCGGAAGAGTATTTACAGGAAAGTGGGAGTGATAAATACGGACGACCAGGCACTGGCCGCAAAAGAAGTGCTGAAATGGGATTTCATAGACGACGAAAAAGTTTCTGTCTGGGGGTGGAGCGGAGGAGGTTCCATGACCCTCAACCTGATGTTCCGCTACCCGGAGATATACAAAACAGGAATAGCCGTAGCTGCTGTGGCCAACCAGCTTTTTTATGACAATGTCTACCAGGAACGCTATATGGGGCTTCCGCAGGAAAACAGGGAAGATTTTATCGAAGGTTCTCCCGTTACCCACGCCGGGAACCTGGAAGGAAATCTGCTGATCATTCACGGAACAGGAGACGATAACGTGCATTACCAGAATATGGAATACCTGGTCAATGAGCTCATCCGTAAGAACAAGCAATTCCGGATGATGGCTTACCCCAATCGCTCGCATGGTATCTATGAGGGAGCAAACACGCAACGTCACCTGTATACCCTCATCACAAATTATCTGCTGGAAAATAACGGGATGTAAAAGGGCAGGGTAAACGCATTAAAAAAACTATAATAGCAACGTTTTAAAATTCCATGTTGCAAGTTGCAGGTTTTCATAAACCTATAACCTGCCTTTCGGCCTTGGTTCCTGCCTGTCCGGCGGGTATACTAAGTCTACCGAAGGGCTCAGGGACCGGGAAAATCCGGTGGCTTCGATACATCCCGGCGGAGCCGGGACACTCAGCCACCTCGCTTTGTTCTTTCTGCAACTGGAACCTGTAACCTGGAACTTGTAACCTGGAACTTGTAACCTGGAACTTGTAACGAAAATAACTCCTCAACTCCAAACTACAACACGGTTACCGCTTATCAATTATCTCTCCTGTATAATGCGTTTGCCCTGTGTAAAAGGAGTCCGGGTTGGGAAAACTGACAAAAAAAGTCTATATTAACTGACTTAAAAGAGTGAAATGCAGTTTCCCTGGCATCTTTACATAATGGCTGCGTTGTATATCCTGGCAGGAATAAATCATTTTGCCCGGCCGAAAATGTATATGAGAATTATGCCGGCTTATATTCCTGCGCACCGTACTATGGTTAATCTAAGTGGCGTGGCGGAAATACTGCTTGGTCTGGGGCTGTGTTTTCCGGAGACCAAAGATTATGCGGTTTACGGCATTATTATCATGCTTGTTGTTTTCCTTCCGATACATTTTCATATGCTTTCTTCCCCGAAAGCAGGTATGGGCTTGCCACGATGGCTTTTGGTATGGAGAATTCCACTGCAATTCGTATTGATATGGTGGGCCTGGACCTATTTGAAAATTTAAATAAAGAAAGGGAAAACAGCATTAATCGTAGCAACAAAAAACAGGAAAATATGAAACCAACATTTGTCTTACTGGCGTTAACCCTTGCCGTGAACCATAGTTTCGCCCAGGAAACAACATATAAAACCACCGGTAGTATGGAGCGAATAGACCCGGCATTGGATGCGATTATGAATACCACGGCCAAAGCCGAAATTATTGCCGAAGGTTTTGTCTGGAGTGAAGGGCCTTTATGGGTAGAAAGCGAACAGATGCTGTTATTTTCGGATGTGCCGGAGAATACGGTTTACAAATGGACGGAAGAAGGCGGTACCGAAATTTATTTACGGCCAAGCGGTTATACCGGAACAGAACCAAGTCAGAGTAAGGAACCGGGCAGCAACGGACTGTTGCTGGATACCAAAGGTAATCTCGTTCTTTGTCAGCACGGCAACCGCCGGATGGCCAGAATGGAAGCGCCGTTAAGTAAACCGGAACCGGTGTTTCACAACCTGGCGGATAACTATGAAGGTAAACGTTTTAACAGTCCTAATGATGCGGTATACAGCAGTAACGGTGACCTGTTCTTTACGGACCCTCCCTACGGACTCCCGATGCAAAATGATGAGGACCCGACAAAAGAGATCAACTTTAATGGCGTCTATAAAGTGAAGCGGAATGGCGAAGTGTTATTATTGACCGATAACATCACAAGGCCGAATGGCATCGCGTTATTCCCGGGAGAAACAAAACTGCTCGTTGCCTGTTCCGATCGAAGCGCGGCAGATTGGTACCTGCTGGATGTCAACGATACGGAAAAAGAGCCTGTAATATTTTACAGTGCAACCGATCAGCGCGAAGGACTGAAAGGCTCGCCGGACGGATTGAAGATCGACAAAAAAGGAAATGTCTATGCCACCGGCCCGGGAGGAATATGGATATTTAATAAGGATGGAAAAGTCCTGGGAAAAATAAGATTAGATGAATCGGCATCCAATGTTGCCCTTTCGGGAGATGAAAAGACGTTGTATGTCACTAATGATATGTATGTGTTGAGGATAAGGTTGAGGTAGGTTAATTTACCGGTTGAAAGGAACCTCACTGATCCAATGAAATTTTCTGTTTAAAAGCAGAAAATCATCTAATTTCTTTTTTTTGAGATTTATCTTAAGTAAACGATTACCAAAATTCCCTTTTAGCATTAATAAACTATCCTGCGGAATAAAGTTCAAGTTATAAACTAGAGTTGAATCCCGATAGGAAGTGAATTGAATGGATTTCTTTACCGTATCTGTTTTATTTTCTACATATTCTATCTTGTCATTCATGGCCACAATTCCGCTATACCATTTATCAACTACAAGTTGCTTCCATCTTAAAGTATCTGTAACCAGGGAAGGTAGAGTGTCATTATTTAAGATAAAATATTGTACATCATAAATTCCATACAAAGGTGGGAGTGGCGATTTTTTTCCATAGGCTTTCTTTTGCTTGATTTCCATAGTAATTAATATAATTACACCTCCAATTAGTAAGATAGTTTTCAGAATTCTTCCAACAGTATTAAAGGCTTTCTTTTTAAAATAAGGCTTTATAGTGATAGGGGAAGTAGATCTATTCAATATGTAAAAATTGATGAAATTTTTTATATCTGGTATAATTATAAGAATAGCTATGAGCATAAGATGTGCCGAAAATAACTTCACCGGGACGTCATAACTCATGTTTAACATAAACACCTGTAACATAACGCCAAAGCATATTAATGCTCCCAATCGTGTAGTTTTTCTGAATAAAAGAAATATTCCTCCGATAAACTCCATAGTACCGGAAAAAATAGTATAGCTATCAGAATATTCCATAAAATTCCATAACAATCCCATTGGGGACGAATTCCCATAAGGTTTAATAAGATCAAACAAGGATAATTCGGAATATTGATTGGTAAATATTTTAGAAAAACCATAAAGTAGCATAAAAAAAGCTAAATAATACCTTAGTGTAGTTGTAAAATACCATAGCAAATTTTTGTAACTTCTTTCTTTTTTGTCCAAAGCAGACCATATACCCATAGCAAATATCGCGGCACAGAATCTAAGGAAGAATTGAACGTAACTAAAGGAAGTATCTCCACTTCCTCCTTTGGGGAGTGATAATTCATCTGTAAAATTGAATAAATTATGCCCAACCCAGGGAATTACCATTTGCCATAATGGGTTAAACACTGGAGAACATATATACAATACGAAGTAACAGAAGAAAAAACGGAACAGTACTTTTTGGGGTAAATTCCAATTACTGGAAAGAAGTGTGTTCATGATAATTAGGATTTAGGGGAATAGGTGATTCACAGGTGTAATTGATGTAGAAGTCTTAGATACTCCAAAACAAGAGTATAAAACAATACTTAATATTAACATGGCCAGAATCCCGGATATTCCTACCGGACTCCAGAATAAATCACTACCACCTTTCAAATAAAGTAAAATCATTGGAGCTGTGGCATTAATACTTCCATGAAGAAATGCAGGAGCTAGGACGGTATTGGATTTAGATCTTAAGAAAGAGAAAACAAATGTTGCCACAATACAAAAAACTATCATGAGCAATGACCCCAGAATAAAGTCGCTTTCGAAATTATATCCTAAAAATATTATTGGCATGTGCCAAATGCCCCAGATCATGCCAATAAGTATATTTTTCACGAAAATATTAGATTTAATATTTCTCAGTAAATAACCACGCCAGCCTAGTTCTTCTCCAAGTGTAAAAGGAAGATTAATAAGTCCTCCAATTGTACTTCCAAAAATGGAGATAATTATCAGTAGTATAAATGTATTCTCAGGTATTTTTACATTTTCAAAATTAGCTATCAGACCTTTGTTCATAAGGTTTTCAATAATCTCCTCTTTAGAAAATATCAAATTACCAAATCCTTCAAATGACATTATTTCTCCGAACAAATAGATTAGAAGAAAAACCAACGAATTGAATATTACTGCAATTAAAGGAGCCATAAAAAACCATCTATAATTAATTTTCTTAAGGTTAAAATATGATAATATTCCACCTCTCTTAAAACGCTCTATAATTAAAGTAGCAATTGCAGGGCCAGGCATATACCATAGTGCTGTAACCAAATAAAAAGTTAACGATTCAGTATTGGTTTCTTTAAGAATAAGAAAACTCGACCAGCTGATGATAAAAGTTAGGGCTAAATATAAAATTATTTTTTTCATACTGTTTTTAATTTCCTGTTAGGAAAATGAAGCCAAAGATTTTTGGGAATTAATAGAAATACCAAAGCTGCTGACATAGACAGGAAAAAGGTTGGTAAACCATGTACAAGAATAATCATAAAGTGAAAAAATATTCCTAAAACAAAGAGCATGTATTTAATCCTTTGTGCCATAAAGATAGAACAGAATAGCATTAACTCAAAGAAGAGAGTAAAAAAAGTCATAAAGGTTACTCCTACAGGATTATTAATTATAGGGTCAAAAATAAAAGCACTAATTTTTGACATTCCAAGTGTTGGTGAGTTGAAGAAATAATAAATAGCAGTACCATTCCTCCACTCCTCAAGCTTTAACTTAGCTATGCTGGCATTTAAATATATAATGCTTACCTGGATCATTAACATAAAAAAACAGGACCATAAAAACACTGTTTTAATCCTTTCTAACAAACTAATTTTTTCCGGAGGATGAATTTTATTCCATACCCATCTTCTACTATCAAAAATGCAAACGGGGATCAACAAGAAGGAGAGCACAGTATTCACTTGGTCTCCACCGTCAATAACGGTAGCACTCCCCGCAAAACTTACTACAATCCAATAATGTAGAACACAGGTATAACGAGGATAAAATCCAATAACAACCAAGAAGAGTATAAAAAGAGCAAAAATTTTTGCTATTTCTAATGAAAACAGTTCGGAAAATATACAAAAAAAACTCAATGCCGCTTCATTCACACAAACCGGAGCATTCTCTATACCTGATACAGGTTTAAAAATAGTATGGACATTATTAAATAAGAGGGATGAAAAGGTGCTCAATGCGAGTAAACTCCTGCCCAAACCATATACATTAGTCAAAGGAGTTATAGCAGAGAGCGAATATGTTGAATCTATTAAATCCTGAATTAATTTTCGCATATAGAATTTATTTTTATCAATTTTCCTTTTATATTTTCTTTATTAAAACTGTTGTTCCATGCCCATGGAATAGGATCTGTTACAATTAGTATATATTCCCCTTTTAATAATGGAGCTAATTCAGAGTTGACAAATGGAATTGACTTTAATGTATCAGCAATTTTAAATCCGTTTGTATAGCCTTCAAAATCAATCCAGGATTGTGATATGGTATTTAAGGCTCTGCCATATTCTACTCCCATGGCCCTAGAATCTTTTTTCAATCCAAAAAGATATTTCGGAGACGAATTGGGTTGTTGGAATAGCTGCCATTTCCCATCCACCTTTTTAAAGACTTGAATAAATTTATCTCTTGGGCTCTTCGTAAAGAAACTCCATCCTTGAGAAAAGTAATATTTAACAAAGTTGTTATTTGTAATGGAAAATTTTATTGGAGATTCCGGGATGCTGGAGATTAATACATAAATAAAAAAGATGAACCATCCCACCCCAAAAATTATGGTACAAAAAAATATCTTTTTTTTCATTAGCCTTGATAATAAAATGAAACAGAATAAGAGGTACTTGTCAGATATCAAAACTACTATATCTCAAAGTACCTCTTTATTAGTAGATGTCTATTTAGAATATTCTACTATCTCATTAACAAAAGATTCGGATTCGAAATTTGATTTAAGTATAAATGAATTTCCTGTAACTGTTTCAGCTCTATTATGTTCATAAACCCATAATAAAAATATTAATATAACAACGGCAACACAGGCTTCTTCCTCGGCTTGAACTTCGAATGATTCCTTGTTAGCATAATTAATAGCATTCAATTTGTCTATGTTAATAGAACCATCATCATTTTTTATGGAATTAATTCGTGAATTGATGTATAATTTATTTGCTAGATTTTCCGCAGTCATTCTTTTGGAAATATCAAGGTTATGTAATTTGGCAGTAACCTTTCGTGCATCCATTGAACTTTGCATTAATTGATCCCGAATTCTTAAATGATCTCCTGAAGTAATTATATTCTTGAAATTCACAAAATATTCCGGATCCTCTGCTTTAAATACATCAATTATATCAGATTGAACCTTATGTAATTTCTTCAAAATATCGGAATTCAATTTCGCTTTGATTACGGTTTGTCCATGTGTCGTGGGGAAAATTTTTGCAACTTCTCCTTCATAAAAAAAAACACCATTAAAAATGTCCTCTCCGGAAAATTTACTCAGCTTATTAAAGCTTTCTTCTCCTAATTCATTTTGTACAAGGTTATCTTTGGAACAACTAATAAACAAAATGATAAATGATAGTAAGAATGCTATTTTTTTCTCTTTCTTTTTAATGAATGTTATCATAATTTTCAGTTTTGTTTATTGAACATTGACAATGGAATTTACCAGGCGTTCTGTTTGAAATGAATCTTTTTCACTTGCTATATCCGTGGATGCTACAGCCTGTCTGCTAACAACCCAAACCCATAAGTAAACGGCAACCGCGACCGCAACTGCTACTACGGCTAATAATTGTTCTTTAGCCTCAATTGTCCCGGCATCTTTATACATTGCTTCCATCTTCTTTAACTGTTTAATATTGATTTCTCCATTGGCATCAAAGATATTTTCTTCATTTAGTGAAGCTTTTTTGGCAGCTTCCAAAAGAGAAATTCTATCATTGTAGTCGATCCCTGAGGCGAGGAAGGCTGCTTCGTGAACTTTTGGTGCTGCCGATAGTATGGCTTCCCTCACCTGGTAATGATCTCCGGAAGTAATAGCATGTTTAAAGCTTTCAAAAGCAGAACTTTCTTTTTGTTCGATAATATTTAGAATATCATTTTCTAAATTTTCGAGAGATGCTCTTGTCTCTAAATCCAATTTATCTAGAATTTCCTTTTTCTCGGCCAATTCAGGTATTAATGCGGTCATTTCACCGTCATTTAACATTATTCCTCGGAATAATTCCTTACCGGAATAATCATTCAGAGCACTTTCTATTTGATCCTCAGCAACATTATTTTTACTGCAACTAGCGAACATTAAACTAATAGTCACAGTAAGGATACAAATGGGATGTTGAGATATTTGTCTAATTTTTTTCATATTAATTTGATTAAATCCAGAAATACATTTTATTGTTATTCCGATGATGGTTATGGGAATAACAGTCTTATAAAAACTATTGAATATTAAAACTGACTCACATAATTTCCAAGATATAGGCATTAGTGATCAGGCTTAAATCAGATTCTATGCCTTCATCTTTGTTACATAATTGATGAAGGCATAGAGTTTAAATTTAAATGTTTATTATCCTCATATAGGGATACAATTTCTAATATCATCAAGACTATGACAGATAACTATTCTGGTCCATGATGAAGCCTCGTTCCCTCCCTGAATTTCAGCTTTGGACAAATTCGAAATAGTTTTCTTATTCAACTTTAATGACTTAAGCGATTTTTTTTTCATTAGGAATAAGTTTTGATTAAATATTTCCTTAAACCTTTTTAGATGCGTTAAGGTCTCACATCTATTAGCGCTAATAATTTGATTGTCATAAAGATATATAGGGGAATAAGCTAAATGCAAATGATGGTGACCTGAATTCTCGAATTTAAAGCTCCAAATTCTCGAATTTAGGGTACAATAAACCTTAGTTACCCCTTTTGTGTGGGATTTGACAAACGATTTAAAAATTAAGTACTAATTTTACTACCCCGAATGGAAGATATGGAGGTAAGATTTTTCCATTATTTCTTATTATCATGAACAGGTTTAAACTATATTTTTCTGCCATAGGTTATTTCTTTATATCCTTCATACACTGTCAGGAAGACGGGAGAAGGCTGCTTTTTGACTCATTATCCATGTATACCTACGAGGAATTGGAGAATAAATTCAATTATTTCCGGCACGACACGATCAGATCCAGAGCCTACGCAATGGAATATCTGAAAAGGGCAAAGGATAATAAGGACACTTTAAAACAGGCAGATGCGTATACTTTGTTCTCCAAGATTTATGAGCCCCCTATTTCGGAAAAATATGCGGACAGTATCATTAGCCTCACTAAAGACCTGGATGATTTTACCTACCCAGCTAAAGGATACACCATTAAAGCTTACGCCCTTCGGCTTATGGGAAAATATAAAGAAGCGTTGGACCTGTATCTACAGGCCCACCAACATACTTTAAAAAGGAACAATACGCTCCAGCAACTTTACATCAAATACCAGATTGGAATCTTAAAAAATGATATTGGCGAACACGAAGATGCATTACCCGCCTTCAAAGACTACATAAGGGAAATCAGAAAGCTGTATGAAAAGGACAGGAAAAAGCATGTCTATACCTATACCCGGGCATTATATGGCCTTGGCGATTCCTATAACAGAAATGGACTATATGATTCGGCCATAGCTGTCAATCAAATCGGCATGGATATCTCTTTGGAGGAAAAAAACGCATTGAATCCCGCATATTTTAGGATGTCCAATGGTATAACCGAGTATTTTAAACAAAACTATTCGGAAAGTATTGAAGAATCCATAAAAGCTGCGGAAGGGATGAAAAAAGTGGGGGATTCTGGAAACCTGATCATATGTTATATGTGTATTGGTAAATCCTATATAGAGCAAGGGCAATACGATTCAGTAGTCCCTTATTATGAAAAAATCGATTCCATAGTAAAAGCGACGGCAGACATCTTTCCAGACCTTAGAGAGGTGTATGAGTTTTTGATCGATTATTATAAGAACAAAGGAAATGCTCAAAAGCAGTTAGAATATGTAGAAGATTTAATCCATGTAGATAGTGTTATTTGGAACAATTATAAACATCTGTCAAAGAATATCAAAAAGAAATATGACACCCCCCGATTAATCCTGGAAAAAGACCAATTAATCGGACGTTTGGAAAAAGGGAATAATACTTTTAGGATTAGCATCATTATATTATTGATGGCTGTTCTTACCATTAGCCTTTTAATGTACATCTTTTATAGAAAACAACGGATTTACCGGAAGAAATTTGATCAACTCATAAAAGAACAACCTTCTCCCAACAAAAAGCTAAAGAAAATTGATCCCAAAGATGTTGAAGAACCGAATATCTCTGAAGAGGCATTGAATAATATTAGGAAAAAACTGGAAGCGTTTGTGAAGAACAAAGAGTTTTTGCGAAATGATATTTCCCTGAATTCTTTGGCTAAATCAATGGATTCCAACCCTAAATACCTCGCGATGGTTATTAAATACTACGAACAGAAAAATTTCATCAACTATATCAATGATCTCAAAATAAACTATGTTATTGATGAGTTGAAAAATAATCCTTCGTTCAGAAAATATTCTATTAAGGCTATAGGTCAGGAAATAGGTTTTAATAACTCACAATCATTTTCAAGGGCATTTCTAAAAAAGACAGGGATTTATCCTTCGTATTTTATCCAGGAGTTAGAAAAAGATAAGTGAAACTATAAATATATGTAAAACAGACGATTATGTATTTTAAAATGAGTTGAATTCTCGAATTTATACCACTATATGTATTCTGTTTTTGCTCTGTAATACTTAAATCCTTTACTTTTATGATCTTATTAACCTCAAAATCCAATAAAGATGAAAAAAGAAAAAGAACAGAAAAAGCTTAGCCTGAAAAAAACTAAAATTTCGGCTATTCAAAATCCCTACGCAATTAAAGGTGGTAATGAGAGCGATGATGATGATTGGACAGGAAGGACGACACAGCGCGGAGGGAATTAGCAATAATTACTGTTGTTTCCGGATTAGAAACCTCTGTTCACGATTCCTGAATTCCCATATCTGTATAAATATTGATAGCATTTTTAAATAGATATTTATATAAGTTTGGATATATAATAAACCCATAAATGAAATATACCTTCTCTTTTGTGTCGATTATTGTTTTGATATCCCTTATAGGCTGCCAAACCGAGTCTCCATCATTATTACCAGCCAAAACAGTTACGGATACTTATCATGGGATTAAAGTTGAAGATCCTTATAGATATATAGAAGACCTAAAAGATTCTACCGTACTGGATTGGTTGAAAAAGCAGAACCTATCTGCCAAAGAAATACTCAATGGCATCTCGGAGAGACAAAATATTATGGAATCCCTTAAAGCCTTTGACCAAATGCAATCCTCGAAAATCACAGGGTTGAAGATTGCCGGCAATGACAGGCATTTTTATTTAAAACGGGGTGCTAAAGATAACGAAGCCAAACTATGTTATAGGGAAAGCTTTGATAAAGCAGAAGTACTGTTCTTTGATCCCAAAGATTTTAAGCCCGGGGAAGATACCGAATATATTATAAATTATATTGAGCCTGACTGGGCCGGTAAACATATCGTAGTCAGCTTATCTGAAAAGGGAAAGGAAATCTCGGAAATGATCGTTTTTGACGTGGAAACAAGAGAACGGTTACCGCAAATTATAGACCATTGCTGGCCCTCCGCTACTGGAGGGATTAAGTGGCTATCTGACAATTCCGGATTTATTTATATTCACCTTCCCGAAATTGATTCCAAATCGGATGATTTTTTGCTTAATACAAGTTCCGTAGTTTATAGATTAGGAGATGACCCTAAAAACCTTCATGAAATATTTTCAAATTCAGCAACTCCTGATGTAAACATTAAACCGGCAGATTTTCCAGCGGTATTTTTCGAGGATACGGAAAGTAAATATTTGTTGGGCAAATTGGCCGGGGTAAATTCTTTTTGGGATGCCTATGTAGCCCCTTTACCGAATGATATTTATAATGCGAAATTGAGTTGGGAACCCCTTTACAAAGCAGAAGATCAGGTTAAGAAAACTGTAGTTATAGGTGATTCCCTGATATTTACCTCTGCAAAAGGGACCCCAAACTTCCAAATCGGGATTACTTCCCTGAAAAATCCGGATTTTGATGACCCAAAAATTCTCGTCAAAGAAATACCTGATGAAGTGATCACAGATTTTGAAGTCACTTCCCGGGGTATATTTTATAGTACTACCAGGAATGGAATAGAGGCATTCCTTTATAGATATGACAAAGGAGTAAGTACACCAATTAAACTTCCTGAAGTATCGGGAAGCCTGTCCATATCGTCCAAAGGGGTGAATTTCCCGGATCTATGGGTCGTTACCAAAGGATGGACCAGCAATGGGAACAGGTATACCTATGAGGTTACTACAGATACCTTCACACAGGCAAATTTGGTAAAAAGTAAAGAGCTTCCTGGAGTAAAAGATCTTATCATTGATGAAGTTGTGGTCAAATCTCATGATGGAGTGGAAATTCCATTGTCCCTGATCTATAGAAAAGGACTAAAAAAGAACGGTAAAACCCCTGTGCTTTTTAGAGGATACGGAGCATACGGCTATTCCATGAAACCGACATTTTCTTCATCTCTTTATGCCTGGATAAAAGAAGGTGGCATTTATGCCGTAGCCCATGTCAGGGGTGGAGGGGAAAAAGGAAATGCCTGGCATGAAGGAGGGTACAAAATAACCAAGCCGAATACTTGGAAAGACCTGATCGCTTGTATCGAATATACGATAGATCAGGGGTATACCTCTCCAGAGCATACAGCGATATGGAGTGCAAGCGCGGGAGGTATTCTTATCGGTAGAACCATGACTGAGCGGCCCGATTTGTTGGGAGCAGCTATCGCAGAAGTGGGTTCCATGAATTTGGTGCGTTCCGAGATCCAGCCCAATGGTCCTAATAATATAAAGGAGTTTGGATCAGTTAAGGACTCCACAGGATTCAGGACGTTATTGGAGATGGATTCCTATCATCATATCAAAAAGGGAGAGAAGTATCCTGCTACTTTAATTACGGCAGGCATGAACGATCCCAGGGTTGTAGCTTGGGACCCAGCAAAATTTGCGGCCCGGCTACAGGCAGCCAATTCTTCGGATACCCCCATATTATTTGCAATTGATTTTGAATCTGGTCATGGTAGGGGAGATTCTAAAGCCAAAGAGTTTGAAAGGTTAGCAGATGTATTGGCTTTTGCACTATGGCAGATCAAGTAAGGATTGATCCATCTAAACCCGTGGGTCATACTGGACTCGAACCAATGACTTCCACCCTGTCGAGGTGACACTCCAAACCAACTGAGTTAATGACCCTAAAAAGAGCTCCTGAATTTCCGGAACTTTTGTAAAGTCCGGGATATTTTAAATCCCGGACGAAATATACTAAAATATAATATACTGACTGCCGCAGGTAACGGTCATATTACTGCTTAACTTCACTGGCCTGATAAATATCTTCTTCAGCTTTATATATTCTGAATTGTACGTCATATTCTTCCGGAACATAGATGACAACAGGTAACTTTCCATTGTACCTCACCATTTCGGGCTGGGCTGAGATAAATTGATTAATAGTTTTCTCATCAAGACATGCCATTTGCGTTGATACGACATTCCCGTCGGTCTTGAAAACATAGTAATTATACCCCCAACCTTGTAAGTCCTTTTTTTCTAAGGTACCCTGAAGACCGTGTTTGTTACACGTATCCGTCTCCATCCATTTTCCGACGGTAAATTCTATTTTCTTGTTGGTGTCCATATCGGAATAAGGAACTTCAATCACCATTTGCTTAAACCCTTTTTCAGGTTCGGGGTAAATGGATAAATCGGTTTTTGTTATGGATGATTGGGCCATGGCTATGGAGCTTAAGCACAAAAGTGCAACTAAAAATAAACCGGTTCGTTTCAATACTATTGCTTTCATGATAACTGAGTTTTTGCAGACCGTACCAAAACCTATACCAAAATAGAAGATTCCTTCGTTTGTTTTTCGGAAATTGTTCTCGATCCTAGTACTGGGAAAGATAATTACTCTGTATGAAAAGTAGTTATTTTATGAGGAATATTCAGGAAAAAGTTTAAATGAACTCAATAGGTAATAACAGTAGTGGAGACAAATACAATAGGAAATCTAATCCTTATTTAAGTCTTGTATAATGGTTTGAATTTGCTTCTTTAACACAGGAATGTCATTTACAGCAGTTTCCCATATAGTATCCAGTTGAAGTCCAAAATACTCATGGGTCATAAAATTTCTCATGCCTTTCATTTCATTCCAAGCTATTTCAGGGTATTGCTCTTTTAAGTCATCTGAAATATGATTAGAAGCCTCGCCTATGATTTCAAAATTTCTAATTACCGAATCCTGTTCTATCCACTTTTTCTCAAAATTCTCATAGGTTTTGAGTATATCAACCAGTTCTTCAATCTTCTTAATACACTCTTCTATATGTCCCAGCCTGAATAAATTTTTGTCAACTTCCATAAATGATTTTTAAGTCATTTAGAATATAAGGTTTTAGCTTGGGATGGACATATTTTTCAGACACTAAATCCACTTTTTTATTCAACTTGTCCTGCAATTCCTGTTGAAGACGGATTAACTTAAACAGTCCAATAGTGTCCTTGAAATGATATAATATATCTATATCACTATCTTCAGATTCTTCATTTCTTGCCGTAGAACCGAATATCCCAATTTTTGTGGGACTAAATGGCTTCATGGCATTAATAATAATATCTATCTGATTTTGTGTAAGCATAATTCAAATTTAAGAAATTTTTTATGATTTAGTAGTTGTAATGCCTCCCTTAAAAAAGACAAGGCACAAAAAAAAGAGCACCAATTCCGTGGTGCTCTCCTTTGAATTATCTGTATATGTGGGTCATACTGGACTCGAACCAGCGACTTCCACCCTGTCAAGGTGACACTCTAAACCAACTGAGTTAATGACCCAAAAAAAGCCAAACACTTTCGTATTTGGCTTGTTGTAGCGGGAACTGGACTCGAACCAGTGACCTTCGGGTTATGAGCCCGACGAGCTACCTACTGCTCTATCCCGCGATGTTTGCGGTGGCAAAGATACGATGTTTTTATGATCTGCCAAATAATTATGGCATATTTTCAATGTGTTATTTTAAAGGATTTATGGAGTGTTGGAAATTAGGCTGTTAAATGAGCGGGAAAGTGAAAATTAACCGGAAACTTACCCACGCGGGCCGCGGAATTGGTTTTTTCAATAAAAATCACCTATTTTGTGCTGATCTACTGCCTGTATGGACATTAGTGTTACGCTCATCGCTGGAGAGGCCGGTTTATTAGTTTCAATTGAGGGGCTAAAACTCTGCCGCCGATAGTCCCGATAGTTCGGGATCGGGGATTATTTCAGCACTTTGGTGGTGCGGAAATTATGGTCTGGTTATTAGGTTAATGAGTTTATATATATTGCCTTACTAACTGAATAACTCAATAACCAGTAACTAAAGAGCAATTTCCCCGCCGGACGGGCAGGATTATTTATTAAGACCTGTGCACCTTTCAGTGCAGGGTGGTTTAGTATTGAGTTTTTATATTTTATCTACCTCTATGGACAACTATGGCTTCCTCTCTGTTTTACCTCCGGTATTGGCAATTATCCTTGCGCTGAGAACAAAGCAGGTTTACCTGGCCTTGCTTTTCGGTATCTGGTTTTCGTGGCTGATCATGAATGACTGGAATGTGTTGAACGGAACACTGGCAACCATAGAAGGTCTCGTAGACGTGTTCAAATCCCCCGGAAATACCAGGACCATCATGTTCAGTGCCCTGGTCGGGGCATTATTGTTATTTATCCAGTATTCCCGCGGTGTGGAAGGATTTATTCTTCAGCTGAACAAACTCATTATCTATTTTGAAAAAAAACAAAAAGGGTACAGCAGGGTTATAGTACAATTACTGGCCGTGCTCACCGGGCTTTTACTTTTTGTAGAGACCAATATCAGCTCGTTGACCGTAGGTACGTTGTACCGCCCGGTTTTTGATGAACTTAAAATCCCGAGAGAAAAGTTAGCTTACATTGCGGATTCCACCTCGGCGCCATCATCCATTCTCATTCCGTTTAATGCCTGGGGGGCGTTTGTGATGGGACTTTTAGTGACCCAGGGGATTGAAGCCCCGTTCTCACTGATGCTCTCTTCTATCGCTTATAACTTTTACCCTCTGCTCGCCATAGCTATTGTGCTGGTGGTCGTTCTGGCAAAAAAGGATATAGGTCCTATGGCAAAGGCGGAGCAAAGGACCAGGGAAACGGGGAAGCTGATGAACGACAATGCCAAGCCTATGCTTTCGGATGAAGTCACGTCGTTCGAAACCAAAGAGGGAGTCAGGCCCCGGGCTTTTAATATGATCGTCCCCCTGGCCGTTATGGTCATCATGATGCCGGTAAACCTGGCATATACCGGTTGGGGGAACGTGGAAGGCGCTGATTCGTTTTCAGAACACCTTTTCCGGTCTATCGGGCAGGGATCCGGTTCTTCCGCCGTATTGTATGCTGTCCTAGCTTCAATATTAACGGCGATGATCATGTACAGGGCCCAGGGTATTATGAAGACAAAAGAAATGATCGATATCACCTTAAAGGGGATTAGCGAACTCATGCCATTGGCGCTGCTGATGTTGTTTGCCTTTGCTATCGGAGAGGCCTGTAACCAGTTGGGGACCGGTGAGTTTGTAGCCGATTTTTCCAGGGATTGGCTCTCCCCGGAATTCCTGCCGGCTATTATTTTCCTTATAAGTGCATTTATCGCTTTTTCTACCGGGACCTCATGGGGTACCTTTGCCATTATGATGGCCATTGCCGTACCTATGGCCGAAATCCATCAGTCTGAACTAACGCTGGTAGTAGCCGCAACCCTGGGCGGAGGGGTTTTCGGAGATCACTGTTCGCCTATTTCCGATACTTCCATTATATCGTCTATGGCCTCCGGGAGTGATCATATAGACCACGTAAACACCCAGTTACCTTACGCCCTTATCGGTGGAATATTAACTGCATTGCTCTACCTGATATTTGGGATGCTCTCCGTTTAAACATTTCATTCCGTATTATTTTATTACAAAAAATACAAGAAAAAAGCAACATTCGGTATTCACATTCTGTTAAAATTTTGTTTGTTATATAAAATTGTTATCGAACACATTTGTTTTTTAATAAAAAATTTATTTCTTCGTAAAGAAATTAATCCGGAATTACATTAACAAACTATAACACTGACTGAAATGAGTTCAAGAAGGGATTTTATCAAAAAAACTGCTATAGCTGGAGCCGGGATTTCCGTAATGCCGAATATGTCTTTCGGAAACATATACGGTACGGCGGATAGTAAACTGAGGCTCGCATTTATAGGAGTGGGGTTAAGGGGAACCAACCACCTGAATAACGCCCTGCAGCGAAAAGACCTTGAAATAACCGCTATTTGCGATGTGGATCCGGAAAGGATCAAAATCGCTTTGAAAAAGATAGACGAGGCCGGCTTTAAGAAACCTGAAGTATTCGGGGATTCCGATTATGACTATCGTAATCTTCTGGAATTAAAAGAGGTGGATGCCGTGGTCATTGCCACACCCTGGCTCTGGCATACAAGAATGGCGGTAGATGCCATGAAAGCCGGGAAATATACAGGCCTGGAAGTCTCTGCGGCCAATACGCTGGAAGAGTGCTGGGACCTGGTAAACACCCACGAAGAAACAGGATCGCACCTGATGATCCTGGAGAACGTAAACTATCGGAGAGATATCCTGGCCGTGCTCAATATGGTAAAACAAAATGTTTTCGGCGAACTGGTACATTTCCGTTGTGGTTATCAGCACGACCTGCGTGAAGTGAAATTCAACAACGGAAAACAACCATACGGAGGCGGCGTGGAATTCGGGGATAATGCCATTTCCGAAGCCCAATGGCGAACCTGGCATTCCGTGTTGCGTAACGGGGACACCTATCCTACGCACGGCGCAGGTCCCATAGCCGTAATGTGCGATATTAACAGGGGAAACCGTTTTCTGTCCCTGACTTCCAATGCGACCAAAGCGATCGGACTTCACAATTACGTGGTAAAGCACGGAGGAGAAGATCATCCCAATGCCAAAGTAAAGTTCAAGCAGGGAGATGTTATTACCACCACTATAGAAACCGCCAAAGGAGAAACCATAATCGTTACGCACGATTGCAATCTTCCGCGACCTTATTCCCTCGGATTCCGGGTACAGGGGGCAAACGGACTGTGGGAAAATGACGGGGACCGCATATATATAGAAGGAAAATCCGAACCGCACCGTTGGGATGCCGACAAGGAATGGCTTAAAAAATACGACCACCCGCTCTGGCAGAAATACGGCGAACATGCCACCGGTGCAGGCCACGGAGGGATGGACTTCTTCGTTCTCAATGCCTTCGTCGAATCTGCCAAACAAAATATAGCGCCGCCTTTGGACGCTTATGATGCCGCGGCATGGAGTGCGATCACCCCGCTTTCCGAAGCATCCATAGAAAACAACGGAGAACCCCAGGATTTTCCGGACTTTACCAGGGGACTCTGGGTAAGACGGCAGCCTTATAACTGGATAAAGGATACCTATTGATCTTATAACAGCTTTTAGCCGGGAAACAGCCGGGTTAAAAGTTGTTTACTTTTTAAACTACTAACTCAAACTCAAACTTTATGAAGAATGTATGGATCATTTTAGCTTTCTTCTTTTCCGCCTTTTTGTGTGTACGTGCACAGAATGGGCAGACGGTAAAAGGAGTAGTAACTGACGATGCAGATGTCCCTATTATGGGGGCCAGTGTTGTTGTTGAAGGAACTTCCGTCGGAACTTCCACGAACATGGACGGGGAATACACGATCACCGTACCGGACGGGGGCGCTGCCCTCGAAATCTCTTACCTGGGGATGATTCCGCAGGTTGTTGCCATAAACGGGCAGACGATTATAAATGCGCAGCTGAAGGAAGACGTTTCCCAACTGGAAGAGGTCGTTGTAGTGGCTTATGGTACACAAAAGAAGTCAGATGTAACGGCGTCGGTGCAAAGTGTAAGTTCCGAAGAACTGACGGACATTACCTCGCCCGATGTATCCACCATGTTACAGGGTAAAGCTTCCGGTGTACAGGTCATGCAGGGGTCCGGACAGCCGGGATCACTTCCGGCAATTCGTATCCGGGGCATAGCTGCTATCAACGGGAACGTAAGCCCGCTTTGGGTAGTTGACGGGGTTATCATGCACGGCACCCCCAACCTCAACCCTAACGAAATAGAGTCCGTTTCGGTACTGAAAGACGCTTCTGCAACCTCACTTTATGGTTCAAGGGGGGCCAACGGGGTGGTAGTTGTAACCACCAAACAGGGGAAAGCGGGTAAAAGCCAGCTTACCCTTTCCTCCAAAACCGGTTTTTCCTTTTTTAACCAGGGAAATTTTGAAGTGATGAACGGGAACCAGTTATACGATTATTTCGGTAAATTTACCAATCCCGGCAGCATACCCGACTGGTTTTCCGAAGATGTCCTTCAAAATAACTATAACTGGATAGACAACAGCACCAAAACCGGTACGGTACAGGACCACACGCTGACCTTTACTTCCGGAACGGAGAAATCCAAAACATTTATTTCACTGGGGTTTTACGACGAGACCGGTACGGTAAAGGATTACGAGTTCGACCGGCTGAGTTTTCGTCTGAATCACGATTATAAAGTGAATGACAGGCTCACCCTGAAACCCAAATTCGCCGTAAACTACAATACCCGCGAAAACAGGCAGCATTCCCTGTACCAGATGTATCTCAACCTTCCCTGGGATTCTCCTTATAATGCCGATGGCAGCCTTATTAATCCGAGGGATTTTTCCGGGACCTGGTACGGAAGGGACCAGAGTAACTACCTCTATGACCTGCAGTGGAACTACAGTAAAGGAACCGAATTTAACCTATATTCCAATTTTGATATCGAATTTGAAATACTGCCCAACCTGAAGTTTATATCTACCAACAGTTATACGCTTTACAGGAATGACAGTAAATCCTATACCGATCCGCAATCCACCTCCGGGCAGGCTGTTAATGGAGAGCTGTACCAGTTCGATTCCAAAAGAATTACCAGGTTCACCAACCAGATGCTGCGGTATTCCAACACATTCGGCGATCACAATATTAATGCGCTCGTGGCCTACGAATACAATGATTATGTATATGAAAGTATAGCAGCTGTAGGTCAGGGACTAATTTCGGGTAATGAAGTGTTGGATAATACCGTTACTCCCATTAATCCTTATGACTCCGATAGAAAATCTTCTAAAAAGGAATATGCTTTACAATCCATTTTATTTAACGCCAATTACGGCTACGCAGACCGCTATCTTGCCCAGGTATCCCTTCGCAGGGATGGGGCATCCAACTTCGGGCTGGATAATCAATACGGAACATTCTACTCTTTTAGCGCAGGCTGGAACATCCACAACGAGGATTTTTTCAACTCGAAAACAGTCGACCAGTTAAAGTTAAGAGCAAGTTACGGGGCACTGGGAAACCGGCCGGATAACCTGTATCCGCAGTTCGAGCTTTATTCCGTGGATAATCCCTATGACGGAAGGCCCGCCGCAGCCCTTAAGCAATTGCGTAATGACGACCTTGCCTGGGAAAAATCCTACCAGACCAACATCGGTATAGATACCAGGTTCTTCAATAAACTGAACCTTTCCCTGGAATACTACAACAAGAATACTTCCGATCTGCTCTACTTCGTAAACCTTCCCGCATCTTCGGGGTATGACGGCTATTGGGAAAATATAGGAGGCGTTAAAAACATCGGGTATGAAGCTTCGGCCTCTTTTGATGCTTTTACGACCGATACATTTTCCTGGAGCCTTGGCTTTAATATCGGGACCAACAAAAATGAAATTACGGAATTGTTCGAAAACCAGGATATTATAAATAACGATACCAAGATTTTCCGTAAAGGAGAAGATGTCAATACCTGGTATATGCGCAAGTGGCTCGGGGTCGATACCCAAACCGGCGATCCCCTATGGGAAGTGGTGGACCCGCAGACCGGCGAAAAATCACAGACTTCCGATTACAACACCGCGACCAGGCAGAAAGTAGGAACAGCTTCGCCTGATTTTTACGGCGGGTTCAACACCAGGCTTGGCTATAAAGGAATTTCCCTATCCGCCAATTTTGTGTTCAGCAAAGGAGGGAAAATATATAACTCCAGCCGGGAATTGTACGATGCGGACGGGGCATACCCTACCTATAACCAGCAGGCCCTGGCCGATGGCTGGAACAGGTGGGAAGAACCGGGGGATAATGCCACACACCCGAGATTGATATACGGGGGTAATAACCTGTCCAACAAGATCTCGTCCAGGTACCTGGAAGATGGCAGTTACCTGCGGTTGCGAAATATAAGGCTGGGCTATACCATCCCGGAAACCTGGTTGAGCTCCGTAGGCATTACCAATGCCGAGTTGTACCTGTCCGGGGACAACCTGCTGACATTTACCGATTTTTCCGGTATGGACCCGGAAGTAGGAGTAGATTCTGATAACCCGATACAAGGTGTAGGTTACTACAGTATGTTATACCCGGTATCCCAACGATTGACATTGGGAATTAACCTTTCATTTTAACTCAACTAAAGATAAAAGACCAATGAAACGCATTATATATACCATCTTTACAGCGGTCACTTTAGTCGCTTGTAATGTAGACCGGTTTCCTCACGAGGATATCCGGGAAGAAGAACTTTTTGAGAACGAAGGCGCCATAGAGGCGGTAACTTTGGGTAACTATTCCATATTGAAGGGAGATGCGGACGGATACGGCTTTGCCCCGCAATTGCACCGCTACAGCGAGTATCCCGGGGATAATATTTCCCTGAGCGGAACCACTACCGATCCCTTGTTCTATGCTTACAACTATCGGAATATAATAAACAGTTACCGCTCCAACGACCTGTGGTCTTCCGGCTTCAGAGCCGTGGTTGGCTGCAATAAGGTAATATCGCTTATAGAAGAAGGCGAGTCCCCCGAGTCGGATCAGCTTATCGGGGAGAATTACTTCCTCCGGGCCTATGTTTTTTTCGAAATGGTAAACATTTACGGAAGGCCCTATTCCCAGGGAACATCCAATCCCGGGGTACCGCTTAAACTAACGGCCGATGTCAACGACCTTCCGGACAGGAGCACGGTAGGAGAAGTATACGAACAGGTAGTTTCCGATCTGCTGAAGGCCGAATCCCTGATGAATATAGAAAAGACCAATGCATACGCCACTAAAGAGGCGGCGCAGGCATTACTGTCCAGGGTATATCTCTACATGGAAGAAAATGAAAAAGCCATAGAATATGCCGATAAGGTAATCAATTCCGGGCGTTTCCAACTTCTTCCACAATCGGAAACGGGAAGGTATTTTGCTAAAGTACCCGAAGAGAATACGGAGACCATTTTCTGTTTGCGATACCATAAAGAATCCGATTACAGTAACGGATGGTACACGGTAGGATCGTTGTATGCCAGCATACAAAATGTCGGCTGGGGCGAAATGTACGCTTCCGCTTCATACCTGGACCTTATTAACCGGCATCCCGAAGATGTCAGAAAAGAATTTATAGAGCCCCAGTACCTGGAGGATGAAGACGGCAATCCTATACCTGCGGTTTACTGGACAGATTCGGATTATAAATACCAGTTCCGGCAGACTTTTGAGCAGAACGGAAAAACCTATTTTAAAGAAGGGGAAACCGATGTGGAAGTACAGGAGGAAGTCGACGGAACCAATTCCCGGTACTATTTTATGAATGGCGGTAACAAAGTATATGTTGTCAAGGATTATGATATGGAAAAACGAAACGGTTATCCCAAGTTTTACATTCTCAAAGCATCCATGCAGGAAAATATCCCCCAGTTGTGGTCGCCCGTAGTATCCCGCCTGGCCGAAATGTACCTGAACAAAGCGGAGGCCTATGCCAAAATGGGTAACGGAGGTGAAGCCATCGCTAATGTGGATATCCTCAGGGAAAGGGCCGGAATACCAGTCTATGAAAATGCTTCGGATCTCCCCGCAGGTCAGGATGTCCTGGATGTAGTACTGGACGAACGCCGGCTGGAGTTTGCCTTTGAAGGGCACCGTAAATTTGATGTTTTTCGTAACAACCGGGTACTGGACAGGCGTTATCCGGGAACCCACCTTAACGGTAACAATCCCTATTACGAAGTGCAACCCACGGATAACCGTGTTATAGAATATATCCCCGAAAACCAGATCAATGCACAACCGTCATTGATACAGAACGATTAACCAAAAACCACTTAAGTTATGAAGCATTTTATGAAAAAATTTTATGTGTTGCTAACAACAGGACTCCTTGTTTCCTGTGTAAACGGAAGCATTATACCGGGAGATCCGGACCAGGATCCCGAACTGGAATTTTCCATCCGTGTTCCCCCCGGGGGGAACAGCTGGGTGGTGAACAACCCGGAAGCCAACGGAGACATCATATTTGATTCCGGCATACACAACTGGACCAATACGGACCATGTTATACGTACCTGGTTTAAAGTAAGCAGGGCGGGAGAAGTCCATGTAGGTCTGAATGCCAAGGCTCCGACCGGGGTATCGGTAGTGAAAGTTACCCTGGGAGAAGAAACCAGGGAAATAACCCTGGAGAATACCGATTATGAGGATGTCCCCGTGGGTGTATTCGAAGTAGAAGCTCCCGGGTATTACTATGTGGAGTTGCAGGGCAAGGAAAAATCGTCTGCTTACATAGCCGATGTCAATGAAGTACTCCTGGGCGGAAGCGCCACCGAAGAAGAGGTGTATTATGTAAAGGACGATTTTTACTGGGGCAGGAGAGGCCCTTCGGTACACCTGGGTTATGAAGTTCCCACTACGGAGGATATCCTTTGGTTTTACAACGAGATCACCGTACCGGAAGGAGAAGATGTTCTGGGCTCTTACTTTATGGCTAACGGGTTCGGCCAGGGGTATTTCGGTATCCAGGTAAACTCGGAGTCGGAACGCAGGATATTGTTTTCCGTGTGGAGTCCCTACGAAACCGACGACCCCTCCAGTATTCCGGATGATTATAAGATCATATTGCTGGATAAAGGAGAAGATGTACATGCAGGTGAATTCGGGAACGAAGGTTCGGGCGGACAGAGCTATAAGAAGTTTATGTGGGAAGCCGGAACAACATACGGGTTTTTGCTGAAAGGAGAACCGTCAGAAAACAATTCCACCGATTTTAGCGCCTGGTTCTATGCTCCCGAGACCGGCGACTGGCAACTTATTGCCAGCTTCAGAAGGCCGCATACCAATACCTACCTGACCAGGCCGCATTCTTTCCTGGAAAATTTCCGGACCGAAACCGGCTTTAAAAGCCGTAAGGGCCTTTACACCAATCAATGGGTAAGGGACACCGCCGGGGAATGGCACGAACTCACTAAAGCTAAATTCACCGCGGATGCCACAGCCCGGAAAGAAGCCCGTATGGATTATGCCGGGGGCGTGGAAGGAACAGGCTTTTTTATGAAAAATTGTGGTTTTTTCAGAGAAAACACACCAATAGACAGCTATCACACCAGGGAAGCTACGGGAGTCCCCCCTTCCGTAGACCTGTCCGGACTGGAATAAAACAGCCAGGGAAGATAATAGCACTTTAGTTTTTGTTTTTAGTTATTTTGATTTGGCAAAAGGCCGTCCTGTAAATGCAGGGCGGCTTTTTTTTCAATGGAGAGAAAAGGTTTTTTATTAGCCACGGATACACGGATGTTTTTTATTGCCCCGAAACGGGGCAATGCTATTTAGTTAGCGTTATAGTAGCCTGTAAAAAATATGTATTCTAAATTTATTAAAAGAACAAAGCAAAGGCTCCTCCCTTCAGATGAAGGCGCCGTGCTGAGCCAAGTCGAAGTAGAGGTACCCGAGCGCAGCGAAGGGGGGAGGGTTTTGAAAGCCCAAACCATAGGGATAACCTAAACATTCAGGCAAACACGTGAAGGTTTGCGCCTGTCAAAACTCCCCGTCCCGCAAAGCAGTCCGCTCCTCTTCTCCCGATCCCGATAATTATCGGGATCACCGGGATGAAAAGGGGAGCCCTAATAAGGCGATGAGATGTGAATAAATCTATTTTAACTAAATGACATTACTCTTTACAAATAAACTAATTCCGATGCTGTCACATATTAAAAAAGGGGATAACATTCCTGCTATCCCTTATAATTCCGGTTTTTGTATCCTGATTACGCCCAGTCCAGTTCGGAAAAATGTTTTTCCAGGTATATCTTTACATCCACAATATCGTCCTTGGCCGTCAGGTCCGGAACATGTTCCGCAAAGGGAATGCCAATTGCAGATCCGGGAAAATCGTCAACCATGTTCAGCAATGCGGTAGGAAGCTCCTTTTCGTTCCTTTCCGGGTGGATCGGGCAGTTTTCCAGGTAAGGGTAAAATGCGTTTCCGTCAAATTTAAAGGCATTCATACTTACCCGTATCTTACCGTTTTCATCCGCGTATTTCGGAATGTCGTCTACAGCCGGTTTTTCCACAATATTGAGCAACGCGTTGTCATTGTCCATATGGACAACGGCAAAACGGGATACCCTTTCGTGGGGGAATTCCAGGGCGTCGCGGTCATAAGCGATAAAGGCATTAGGGGCATCGGCTTTGCGCAGTTCGAGCAGGGCGTCGGCGGAATAGAGGTTGTCGCTGTTGCATACGGAATAGGCCTGCTTGTTCAGTTCCGGGTATTGTTCTACTGCCTGGAAAAGGGCATCTGCCGTCCCGAGGGGTTTCTCCCTTCCTTCGGGGATATATTGTACCGCAAAAGAGATATTCAGACCGTGAAAATCATTGTCTTTGGTGTTACTGCCATAAAATTCCTTGAACAACCCGCCTTTTTCACTGATTACGATATAAATATTTTTGTACCCGGCTTTCCGGGCATTGTAGAGAACATAATCCAGCAGCGGTCTTCCGTTGGGACCTACTCCTATGAGTCCCTTGCTCCGTTCGTTGGCCTGGTTGATCTCTTCTTCCGTAAGTGATGCGGACTGTGTCGGTTTTTTCATTCGGGAAGAAGCTCCTCCCGCTAAAATAATCAGGTTGTCGTGCATGTCTCTGGTTGTGTTTTATTGTTAGGTTTGGTTGTTAAGTTAATGGGTTAATAGGTTATTGAGTTAATAAGTTAATTGGGTGTTGACTAAATAACTTCTTAGTACATGACAAAAATTGAATTTTGATAATCCCTCTCCCGAAAGTCCCGATAATTATCGGGATCGGGAGGGGTTAAACTGATTTTCCGATCAAATTGTGCAAAACCGATTTTTGTCATGTACTAAAAATAAACCAATAAATCTATCAATTCCATTATCTCTTCCCAATTTTCAGTTACAATTTGTCATTTGTTATATCACGTGGTTCCCTGTTTTCGCTTCCCGGTCTACGGATACGGAGTTTATGGGTGTTGACTAAATAACCTATTAACCCATTAACTGAATAACCCAATAACCACACTTACCGTCCCTTCCCGGTCACGATTTGTTATTCGTTTTTACAACGGGGTTCACTATCCTCGCCCCCTGGTCTACGACTACTTCATAAGCGTCTCTTGCCCCGGCATCTCTGAGCGCCCGGATAACTTCCTGCTGGTTTTCCGGGGCAATGACCACAATACTGCCCCCGCCCCCCGAGCCTACTATTTTGGCCCCGTAAGCGCCGGCCTGTAGCGCTGCTTCCACCATCGCATCTATCCGCGGTACGGTAATGTGCAGCAGGTCGCGTAAAATATTGTGGTGCTCGTTCATCAGGCTTCCCAGGTGTTTCATATCAGGATCTTCTCCCTTCAGGATTTCCAGGGCCTGCCGGGTACAGGAGTGGTTTCTCACGGCCGCTTCAAAGAAGGGGTGGAGCTCCTCAGGAAGCATGTCCAGGTATTGTGGGATGTCTTCCGGAACGGTGTCCTCCAGCACAAAATTTTCGCGCCTGTTCTTTATATGGGCTACAGCCTCCAGAGCCTTATTCTTCAGCCTGCTCAGTGTTCCTATGGTTTCTTTGGGTATACCGGATTCCGCTACAATCAGCCCGTCCAGGGAGTCGCCTATGACCTGGCAGGAAAAATCGTTTCCGGTGTCTATATAAACAATATTTCCGACACCTATGCTGTACTGGTCCATCTTCCCCCCGGGTTCGCCATGCTCCAGTACTTCCGCTTCATAGGCGATCTGCGAAAGCAGGGCAGGGGTTATCTCCTGTGTGGTGCCAAACGTAGTGGCCAGGAAATTCACCCAGGCAACCACCACAGCGGTCGAACTGGATATCCCTGCGTTCATCGGTACTTCACCTTTGATCTCTATGTCATACCCCGTATCCGGCCAGCAACCGTAGCGGTGCAACACTTTGAGGGAAGATACCAGGTAATCCCGGTAAGTAAGTTCATCCGCAGAAACATCCAGGGCCATACTCCTTTGGTCGTTGAGGTCCGGCAACAGCAGGTTGAATTGTTTTTTATCGTTCTCCTTAGCTTTAAGCGTTACAAATCGGTTGATAGCACAAGCAATTACAGGAAGTCCGAGATAGTCCTGGTGGTCTCCGAAAAGACACACCCGGCCGGGGGCTATAGAAAGTATTTCTTCTGTTTTTTTTAAATAGGTCATGTAATTCACGTTATCTCATCGGAACTAAAGCGCTGTCTGTGCCTGTTTAGAGCATGTTTAAACATACTCTAATACGCCCCGATATGGCTAAAATATAAAATCCCTTTTTAGGGAATTACAAATATACAAATTGTGTGTTCGAACACAAATGTATAAAAAGAATTAATTATTTTTATATATTTGAATGTTAAATAAAAGCAATGCTTAGGAAAAAGTACACCATCGCGGATATAGCCTTTATGGCCGGGGTTTCTAAAGGTACTGTGGATAGGGTTATCCACAAGAGAGGCAAGGTATCCAAAAAGGCTCATGAAAAGATCACCAAGATACTGAAAGATATTGATTATCAGCCTAATCTCATCGCCAGGAACCTTAAAAAGAACAAGACGTACAGGCTTTTGGTATTGATACCGGACCCGGAAAAGGACGCTTATTGGGCTCCTTGTGTTGAGGGAATAAATACGGCGGCTGTCGAATTCCAGGCTTTTGGGGTAATGATCGAAACCTTTCTATTCGATCCCTCCGGCACAAAGAGTTTTGTATCCAAAAGTAAAGAAGTGTTGAAAAACAAGCCCGACGGCGTGGTATTTGTTCCCCTGTTCTATAAGGAGGCACTCACTTTTGTAGCGAGCTGTAAAAAAAACAGTATTGCCCTGGCTACGTTCAACAGTTACCTCAGTGCTGATGATGCCAGGAGTTTTATAGGTCAGGACCTGCACCAGAGCGGAAGGGTGGCCGGAAAACTGATGCACACATTGCTGGCAGGTAAAAAACAGGCGGCCGTGATGCATATGGATGAAGCCTATAAAAATGCCATCCACATGCAGGAAAAGGAAAAAGGGTTCCGCGATTATTTCGAAGGTCTTAGGCAGGGGCATGAAATAGTTACGCACAAAGTACCGCATAAAGACATAAAGAACGTACAGAAGTCCATTAAGGATTTTCTGAAAAACAACCCGGAAATAGCAGGGATATTCGTCACCACTTCCAAGGCATACCTTCTAGCCGAAGCACTTCTGCAAATACAGCAGCCACCCATACCTGTTGTGGGCTATGACCTTATAGATAAGAATATCGAATGCCTCAGTTTCGGCAGTATTGATTTTTTAATACATCAAAACCCGAAACAACAGGCCTACCTCGGGGTCAGTTACCTGGCCGAATATTTTGCCTTTGACAAGAAAATACCGGATAATAAACTCTTACCTATAGATATTGTAACCTCCGAAAATTTTATGCATTACCTGGAGTAGGGAGGTCTGGATAAAATTACATGAATCCGTTGTGCATTTTAAGGTATTTTTTCTTTTTTTGACCGCTCCCGATATAGGTGGCAGGACTAGGATTTTATCCTTTGAACGGATCTTTTAACTCGGGATGCACAGCAGGTTACATCACTTTTTAACTTCCTGTTGTTTGTTTTCTTTTAAATGATCTCTGTATAGGGGTAGGATTAAAAAGCAGGTAAATTATAACGTTGTTTTTTAGTAAAACAATAATTATTCATTAAATCTTACATACCAGGTAGGTTAATACGTGTTTTTTTAGTACTATCGCATCGCATAATGAGAGTATTAAATAATACTAAGAGATGTTAAAAGCCTTTTTTCACTAAATATTTTCTCGTAGTATAATTTACTCTTACAAATACCGTTGTAGGAACTGGACATTTTTAATTGTTTTTGTAATTAGAGAATGCTATTTTTGGAAGGTTTCATAAGATTTTGATTATAAACTTTATAGGGTATTCCTGTTGAATTAAGGAGTAACGGGTATAAGCGTAGCAGGCAGAAGGTATACCATGGTGATCAGAAAACGGGTTTTCCGAGAATAAACCGTAAAAATTGAATAGAGAATAAGTTAATTACCGGAGAGAAGATTTATGGGGAATAGTTCGCAGAAAAGGCACATAGTAAAAGCAATTACATGGCGGGTTATCGGTACAATAGATACTATGTTGCTTTCCTGGATTATTTCCGGGAATCCCATGGCAGGTCTTAAAATAGGACTTACGGAAGTGGTTACCAAAATGGTCCTTTATTATTTTCACGAAAGAGTTTGGTTTAAGGTAAACATGCCGGACAGCAGGAAACGGCACTTGTTAAAAACGGTGAGTTGGCGGGTTGTAGGCACTATAGATACCATGATTTTGGCATGGATCATTACCGGTAACCCTACAACGGGGATGCAAATCGGACTGGCGGAAGTAGTTACCAAAATGCTGTTATACTATTTTCACGAACGGGCCTGGTACAAAATAGATTATGGTTTAAATAAAAGGAGACGGTTAAAAAGATGGAAAAAAATGTTGTAAAACATCATTATAAGGTTTCAAAAAAGGAGAGAAACACGAGTAACGGGCACAATTCCTTTCTGATATGGTTTACAGGGCTGTCAGGTTCCGGCAAATCTACCATAGCCAATGCCGTGGAGCAAAGGCTTCATGACGGGGGGGTAAAGACCTATGTCCTTGATGGAGATAATATAAGGCGGGGAATTAACAGTGACCTTTCTTTTAGCCCGGAAGACCGCTCGGAAAATATCAGGAGGATTGCCGAAATAGCCAATTTAATGGTAGATGCAGGGCTTGTGGTACTGGCTGCTTTCGTATCTCCCTATAAAAAAGATAGAGAATTTATTGCAAACACCGTAAAACCCAGTAATTTTGTAGAGATTTACGTGAGCACGAGCCTGGAGGAATGTGAGCGCCGGGATGTCAAGGGGTTATATAAAAAGGCGAGGGAAGGTGAAATAGGTAATATGACCGGAGTTTCAGCCCCTTACGAAGCACCGGAAAATCCGGATGTGGAGATCCGTACAGAATTAGAGTCGATTCCCGAAGCTGTGGAAAAAGTATTGAATGCAATTAAAATTAAATTAGAAAGCTAAGTATAGATCATGAGTAAGTATTATTTGAATTACCTGGATGAGCTCGAGTCGGAGGCTATATACGTGTTGCGGGAAGTATGGGCACAGTTTCAAAACCCCGTAATTCTTTTTTCCGGAGGAAAGGATTCTATTGTGGTGACCCATTTGGCCCGTAAAGCGTTTTTTCCGGCTAAAATACCTTTTGCCCTGATGCATGTGGATACCGGGCACAATTTCCCGGAAACTATTCAATTCCGTGATGATCTCATAAACGAACTCGGGGCAAGGCTCATCGTAGGTTCGGTACAGGAATCCATAGATAACGGACGTGTAGCGGAAGAAAGAGGAAAGAATGCTACGCGGAATGCCCTTCAGATCACTACTTTGCTGGACGCTATAGAAGGAAACAAGGTAGACTGTGCTATAGGAGGAGGGCGCCGGGACGAAGAAAAAGCCAGGGCCAAAGAACGTTTCTTTTCGCACCGGGACGATTTCGGACAGTGGGACCCTAAAAACCAGCGTCCGGAGTTGTGGAATATATTCAACGGTAAACATTTCGAAGGAGAACACTTCCGGGCATTCCCCATAAGCAACTGGACGGAAATGGACGTGTGGAACTACATAAATAGAGAGAATATCCGGATCCCTTCCCTGTATTTTGCACATGAAAGGGAAGTTGTATGGCGCAATAATTCCTGGATACCTAATTCCGAGTTCCTGAAACTGGAAGAACACGAAGAAGTAATGATGAAAAAAATACGTTTCCGTACACTGGGAGATATCACCATTACAGGGGGTATAGAATCCGAAGCGGATACCGTAGAAAAAATTGCCGAAGAAGTTTCGGCTATGAGGCAGACAGAGCGCGGTAACCGTTCCGATGACAAGCGTTCGGAAACTGCGATGGAAGACAGGAAACGCCAGGGATATTTCTAACATACTAAGGATTAAAGAAAGAAAATATGCAACTAGATAATAGTCAATTATTGCGATTTACTACGGCCGGTAGTGTGGATGACGGAAAAAGTACGCTCATAGGCCGTTTGTTATACGATTCCAAATCCATATTCGAAGACCAGCTGGAAGCCGTGGAAGCGACCAGTAAGAAAAAAGGACATATAGGCGTGGACCTCGCTTTGTTCACCGACGGCCTTCGGGACGAGAGAGAACAGGGGATCACTATAGATGTAGCGTACCGCTATTTCACCACCCCGAAAAGAAAATTTATCATTGCCGATACGCCCGGGCACATTCAGTATACCCGGAATATGGTTACCGGGGCCTCTACGGCCAATGCGGCCATTATCCTGGTGGATGCACGTCACGGGGTGATCGAGCAGACCAAACGACATGCATTTATCGCATCTCTTCTCCAGATACCGCATATCATAGTATGTGTGAATAAAATGGACCTGGTAGACTATTCGGAAGAAGTGTTTAACGATATCGTAAGCCAGTTCGAGGAATTCTCTTCCAAGCTGCTGGTAAAAGACATTCGTTTCCGGCCTATCAGTGCCTTGCTCGGGGATAATGTGGTAAACCGTTCGGAGAATATGGCCTGGTATGAAGGAGCGACACTGTTACATACTTTGGAAACCATGCACATAAGCAGTGACATTAATAAGGTAGATGCCCGTTTCCCGGTGCAAACCGTATTGCGTCCCCAAAATGAAGAATATAGAGATTATCGTGGTTATGCCGGCAGGATGGCTAGCGGCGTACTTCGTCCGGGAGATGAAGTAACCGTTTTACCATCGGGCTTTACTTCAAAAGTCAAAAGCTTAGATACCCTTAACGGTTCTTTGGAAGAAGCTTACGCACCAATGTCCGTTTCCGTGACGCTGGAAGATGATATCGATATCAGCAGGGGAGATATGATCGTACGTTCCAATAACAAACCCGAGTCTTCCCAGGATGTTGAAGTGATGCTCTGCTGGCTGAACAATAGTCCGGCTAAGCCCAGGGCAAAGTACTCGGTGAGGCATACCACCAATGATCAGAAAGCGATGATTAAAGAGATTCTGTATAAGATAGATATCAATACGCTGGACCGCAGTCCGAACGGAGATGAGCTGAAAATGAATGATATTTGCAAAGTAAAACTTCGTACTACCAAACCATTACTGTTTGATTCCTACAGAGATAACCGTACTACCGGAAGCTTGATCCTTATCGATGAAGATACCAATGAAACTGTAGCAGCAGGAATGATCCTGTAAATATTTTTTTGATATATGGAACTCAACAAGCTTTTGGAAGTTGCCGTTAAGGCCAGCCTCAGTGCAGGAGAAAAAATAATGCAGATATATGAGACCGGAGATTTCGGAATAGATTATAAATCTGATGATTCCCCGTTAACTAAGGCGGATATTGCTTCGCATAACGAAATCATGCGTTTTCTTCGGGAAACCGGGATCCCGGTACTTTCAGAAGAAGGAAAGGAGCTCCCGTATGAAGAGAGAAAACGCTGGGAATCTCTTTGGATCGTGGACCCGATAGACGGGACAAAAGAATTTATTAAAAAGAACGGGGAGTTTACGGTAAACATTGCCCTGGTAAGAGAACAATCACCCGTACTCGGGGTGATTTATGTACCGGCTTTAAACGAACTCTACTTTTCTACAGTGGAGATCGGGGCCTACAAGTGTACGGATATTGAAGGCTATGATACCCTGGAAGGCTGGAAGTCAGTTTCTGCTAAACTGCCTGTAGAGCACAATGGCAGGATATATACCGTGGTGGCCAGCAGGTCTCACCTGTCCGCGGAAACCAAAGGTTTTATCGATTCGTTAAAAGAAAAATACGGCGAGGTAGAAACCATTTCCAAAGGTAGTTCCCTCAAACTTTGTATGGTGGCCGAAGGAGAAGCCGATTGTTACCCGCGTTTTGCCCCTACGATGGAGTGGGACACCGCAGCCGGACAGGCCATCTGCGAACATGCCGGTTTTAAGGTTATAGATTACACCACAAAAGAAACAATGAAATACAACAGGGAAAACCTGCTGAATAACTGGTTTCTTGTACAGTAAATAAATGTATAGTCTTTAGTATATGACAAAATTTAATTTTGTCATATACCAAAAGCTGTTTTCTATGGAAAACGGCTTTCTTTTATGGAATGTTTGTTATGTTGTAAATTTTAGCCACGGGTACACGGATCCCTCAATTGGAGATTGCTTTAGTCCTTGGAAAGTGATGCTTCGGATGAACAGTTAATAAGTGGATTGAGTTAATGGGTTATTGAGTTACTCGGTTATTTAGGCAGAATAATGTTATAAAAGGTATACAAGAAGGCTCCTCCCTCCTCCTTCGGTGGACAGGATTCAGATGAAGGCGATGTGCTGATCCCGATATTCGGGACAGTCGAAACAGAGGAACCTTTTGCTTTTCCTTAATAACCTATATCTCCATATATAGCCAGAACAGAGGTGGCTGAGTGCCCCGGCTCCGCCGTGCCGCCCCTGTCGAATTATAGTTTTTTTGCTTATTCCCAATAACCTAATCTCTATATATAGCCAGAACAGAGGTGGCTGAGTGCCCTGGCTCCGCCGTGCTGCCCCTGTCGAATTATAGTTTTTTTGCTTATTCCCAATAACCTAATCTCTATATATAGCCAGAACAGAGGTGGCTGAGTGC